>CBHTVU010000048.1:0-21106 GCA_966096785.1 uncultured Gammaproteobacteria bacterium
GAGGTCAGAGGCAAGCCGTGGACAACGGAACAGCTGGCTGAAAATTTGGCGAGTTGGAAAATGAGCGGTTTTAATTATTGTTTGTTGATTGGCGGGCCCGATGGCCTGGCGCCGGAGATTTCGGCACTCGCAACGGTGAAATGGTCGTTATCACCCTTGACGCTGCCTCACCCTTTAGTGCGTATTTTGGTGATCGAGCAGTTGTACCGTGCATGTACAATTTTGCAAAATCATCCTTACCATAAATAAATCCCAAACAAACTACGCCTAAAAAGTTGTGTATAAAATAAATGTTTTGCTAAAAATTGTTTCATTACGGTCGATAAATAGCTGAAAATAATCACAGCAAAATATTCTTGAGTTATTCCCTTCATGTTTGAAAGCCATCACTTTAAAGATCACCAAAAAGAAATGCGGATATTCAAATTCCGCTTGGCGGTGATGGTTTCCATAATGCTCTGCTTGTTTTGTGTATTGCTTTACCGCTATTACAATTTGCAGATCGTTAATTATTTGGAGTATGCCACTCAATCGGAACACAACCGTGTCCATGTAGAGCCCATAGCGCCGACCCGCGGAATTATTTACGACCGCAACGGTGAAGTACTGGCTGATAACCGCCCGAGTTTTACTTTATCGCTGGTGGTGAATAAGGCTATGAATCTTGATGCAACAATAAACCTGTTGCGTACCCTTATAGATATCACACCTGCTGATCTCGAAAAATTTTACAAGCTCAAGAAGCAGCAAATTCACCCGCTCGAACCTATACCACTGCGTTATCGCTTAACTGAAGAGGAGATTGCACGTCTCGCCGTCAATGAGTTTCGCCTTGAAGGCGCGCAAGTTGATGCTGAATTGGTTCGCTATTATCCCCACGCGGAATTGTTTGCGCACACCATTGGTTATGTAAGCCGCATCAGTGAATCGGATTTGGAAAAATTTGATGAGGAACAAATTCGTCGTTACAGCGGTACCCATTCGATCGGCAAAAGCGGAATTGAAAGTAGTTACGAAAATGTTTTGCTGGGCGATGTCGGCAGTAAAAATGTGGAGACCAATGCCCGTGGTCGTGAAATTCGAGTATTGGATAAGGTAGACCCTACACCCGGAAAAAATGTCACCCTGACCATTGATTACAGATTACAAAAACAAGCAGCTGAAACCCTCGCAGGGCGTCGTGGTTCGGTAGTGGCGATTGATGTAAAAACCGGTGCAATATTGACGGCGGTCAGTAATCCCGGCTTTGATCCCAATTTGTTCGTGACGGGGATTAGCTATAGCGATTACAAGGCTCTTAACGAATCGCCTGATACACCGCTTATCAATCGTTTTATCCAGGGACAATTCCCTTCAGGCTCTACCATCAAGCCACTCATGGGATTGGCGGGTTTGTATTATGGGTATACCGACGTAAATCGTACTATTGGCGATCCTGGTTACTTCACGCTTGCAGGCAGCTCGCACAGGTACCGTGACTGGACACTTGCCAGTTTGGGTGGTGGCCACGGTAGTGTAAATTTGAAGAAGGCCATCGCTGAGTCTTGCGATACCTATTTTTATGATCTGGCCTGGCGCATGGGCGTCGATAATATTCACCCCTTTGGCAAACATTTTGGCCTGGGTATACGCACTGGTATTGATATCCCTAACGAGCGCGCTGGCGTGTGGCCGTCACGGGAGTGGAAGCGTGCGAGAACCAAACAGCCTTGGTATCCCGGCGATAACGTTAGTATAGGTATTGGTCAAGGCTACATTTCAGTTACCCCATTACAACTGGGTGTTATGGTTGCAACTATTGCCAGTAGAGGGGATTTGTATCGCCCTAGGTTAGTGAAAGCGGTGGATGGCGTGGAGACCAAGCCAGTACTTGAAAGTCACATCGACATCAAGAAAGAGTACTGGGATGCAATTTTTGAAGGTATGGAAGAGGCTGTCTACGGAAGTGGACTCGCAACTTTCCGGCAATATCACCTGGGGATGGGTGCTGATTACCGTATAGCCGCAAAATCGGGGACGGCCCAAGTTGTTAATATCGCCCAGGATGCCAAATACAAAAAAGGCACCTTGAAAGAGAGTCAGCGTGACCACGTACTGTTTGTCGGCTTTGCACCAGCGGATGATCCCAAAATGGCCATTGCGATTATTCTTGAGAATGATGATCATCTCAAATCTTCTGAAAACCCCAGCTTGCTAGCACGTCGTCTGTTCGACGGCTATTTGCGCAATATTTATGTGGGAACTGGTCCGGTGTATGGTTTTCCTGTACCTAAAGACGCAGCAGTCGCCGCTGCACCACCAGTGCCTTTTGTTAATGAGACACCTGATCTGGACGTTGACGATGCCAGACCACAGTCTTCTGAGCCAACCAGCAGGTAGGGTGCATGACATTTTTATCTAAACAGGATTACTGTTAATGGGTAGTCAGGACTTCCTAAGACGTATGCCAAAAAGCGGCATTGGTCTGCGTCGCGCCGAGCGTATTGCCCAGCGCCTGCATATAGATTTCGTACTGCTGTTTTTGCTGGTGGCGATTGCCAGTTTTGGCATGGTCGTACTCTACAGCGCAAGCAGCAGCAGTATTCTGGCAATTCAGAAGCAGGGTAGTTTTTTTGCAATTGCATTTATCGCCATGTTTATTATCGCCCAGGTTCCTGTCGATCTCATGCGGCGCACGGCACCGTGGCTTTATGGTTTTGGTGTTGTCTTATTGGTGTTAGTGCTATTAGTTGGCATAGGTGCAAAAGGAGCACAGCGTTGGCTAGGAGTAGGCGGAGTTCGGTTTCAGCCCTCCGAGATCATGAAATTGGCCATGCCGATTACTATTGCGGCTTTCTTAAGTAGGCAGTACCTGCCACCCCGGCTCCTGCATATCATTATCACCTTGGTGCTTATCGCAGTTCCGACGGCACTTATTATTAAACAACCCGACTTAGGTACTGCGATCCTGGTGCTGGTTTCGGGTATGGTGGTTTTGTTCTATGCCGGGTTGCAGTGGTGGTACATCGCCATAGCTCTGGCAGGTTTTGGCGCAAGTTTATGGCCGGTTTGGCACTATATGCTCCATGACTATCAGCAGAAACGAATCCTTATGTTGTTGAATCCGGAGAGCGATCCGCTGGGGGCGGGGTGGAATATCATCCAATCTAAAACGGCTATAGGCTCTGGTGGTCTACACGGTAAAGGCTGGCTGGAAGGAACTCAATCGCGTTTAGACTTTCTACCAGAAGGCCACACGGATTTTATTATCGCCGTCATGTCTGAAGAGTTTGGTTTATTGGGGGTAGGACTTTTGATAGTTGCCTACATTATGGTAATTGCCCGTGGTATGTATATCGCTATTAACGCACAGGATAATTTTGGAAGGCTTCTTGCCGCGAGTATTTCAACGACCTTTTTCGTGTATGTCTTTGTGAATATGGGTATGGTAGCGGGAATGCTGCCAGTGGTTGGTGTGCCACTCCCGTTTATTAGCCAAGGTGGAACGGCGATAGTGGCGCTCATGTCAGGTTTTGGTATCTTAATGGCCGTAGCCACAGAGCAAAAACGGGTAATGTCCCCGCAAAAATGAGATCAGGATTGTGCATCTAACTTTTAAAAGTACTCCTTTAGTTTCCGTATTTAAGCGAACTTTACGTGTTTCCACTCTTGCTTGGTTCGGCTTGTTGGCGGGATCAATGCCCAGCAATGCTGATTATTCCCAGCACCCGGAAGCCAAGAAATTTGTGAATGAGATGGTTACCAAAAATGGCTTCTCGCGCGCCGAATTAGTGGGCTGGCTGGAAAAAGCTGAAAAGAAGCAGTCGATTATTGATGCCATTTCGCGCCCCGCTGAACAGTCCAAAACCTGGAAAGAATATCGCCCTATTTTTATGGTACCTGGCCGGGTAGAAAATGGCGTGAAATTCTGGCGTGAGAATCGCGCTGACCTCGAACGGGCAGAAGCTCAATACGGGGTACCGGCCGAAGTTATAGTGGCGATCATTGGCGTAGAAACAAGCTATGGCCGCAATATGGGTGGTTACAACGTATTGGATGCATTAACAACGCTTGCCTTTGACTATCCTCCCCGCGCACCTTTCTTTCGTTCGGAATTGGAGAACTATTTGCTTTTGGTGCGCGAACAAAAACACAATCCACTCGAATTCAAGGGTTCCTATGCGGGTGCTATGGGTTATGGCCAATTTATGCCGTCCAGCTATCGTAAATGGGCGGTGGATTTCAGTGGTGATGGTTTTACCGATATTTGGAAGACACCTGCGGATGCTATTGGCAGCGTAGCCAATTATTTCAAAGAACATGGTTGGAAAACTGGCGAGCCTGTAACAGTTGAAGCGCATGTATCAGATAACATGAAGTCGGATCAGCTCAACAATATAGCTCCTCCCAGTCAGACCGTGGATCAGTGGCGAGAGCAGGGTATTAATCCCATTTCCTGGTTACCACCCACCGCTCGTGTTATTGCTTTCCAGTTTGAAGGTGCTAATGGTCCTGAGTATTGGTTTGGCTTACAGAACTTCTACACGATTACTCGTTACAACCGCAGTCCAATGTATGCCATGGCCGTTTACCAGTTGAGCCAGTCCATTAAAGTCGAGATGGGGAAAATCTAGTGCTGCGAGCAGGGATTTGGCGTGTTTTGCTGTTATGTATTGTCGTAATTGGTTTGTTGGATGGATGCTCGTCCAGAAAATCCAGTCCGGGTGATTCCTCAGCCTCTTCGTCTTCATCTTCCGACTCTGATTCCAGTTCTGGCCGTTATCAAGGCAAGGACAAGGATTGGGGGCCAGATAAAGAAATTGATATGTCTCATGTGCCTGATGCCGTACCGCGCTACGAAACTCGCACTATCGCCGGTAATAAAAACCCCTACACTGTGCTGGGCCAAACTTACACGCTCATGGATGATGAGCGTGCATATATGGAGCGTGGTATAGCCTCCTGGTATGGGTTTAAGTTCAACGGTGAGCGAACGTCCAACGGTGAGCTTTACGATATGTTTGCCATGACAGGTGCCCATAAAACTCTACCAATCCCCTCTTATGTTCGTGTTACCAATCTGGATAATCGTAAGAGTGTTGTCGTCCGCATTAATGATCGCGGCCCTTTCCATGAAGGGCGTATCATTGATTTGAGCTACGCAGCCGCCCAGCGCTTGGGTATAACCCAGGTTGGAACCGGGAACGTTGAAGTTGAGATTGTTGTCCCAGAAGGTGATCCGCGTCCGCCGTTAAAGACACGCAAAGCAGGTGTAGCGTCCAAAGAGGCAGGCATATTGCCGAAAGCAGAGGTCAATGCTCCAGCTGCTGCCCCCCAATCCCAATTACCGGAAGGAACATACTTGCAGATCGCAGCGTTCAGCCATGAAGATTCGGCACAGAAATTCGCCGGTAATGTTCGCGGTTCATTGAGCTATCCGATCATCATCAGTGAGACGGCTGCCCCGAATAAACTTTATCGAGTTCGTGTAGGCCCCTTTAAGGATGCTCAAAGCATGCAGGCAGCGCGGGAGCAGTTGCAAAAAATCGATATTTCACAGGTTCATGTTGTCTACCAATAAGTACATAGCCTGCGAGCGGTGCTACAATTCAGCCCATTAGATGTTTTGGCTCTTATTTCGCTGTAAAACCCAATTTTCCGTGCTTTATAAAGTGATGTTTTCTATGTTCAAGTCAGCTGTTTCTTTAACTAAACCTTTGCTCGTTGCGCTATTTGTCATGAGCGTCAGTGCTCAAGCCGCAACAGAGCCTTCGCCCACGCCTACCTTAGGTCAAGCAACGCCAGCCGCCGTCGCTTCGCAAGTGACAAATCCTGAGCCCCCCCAATTGGCTGCCACCGGTTATATTTTGGTTGACGGCGAAACAGGTGAAACCCTGGCTCAGAAAAATGCTGATCAACGCCTACCGCCAGCCAGCCTTACTAAAATGATGTCCAGCTATCTGGTCATTGATGAATTAGTACACGGTCGCATCAACGAAACCAATATGGTTAATATCAGTGTGAAAGCCTGGAAAATGGAAGGTTCACGCATGTACGTGAAAGAGGGAACCCAAGTTTCAGTTATAGATTTATTGCGCGGTGAAATTGTTCAATCGGGTAATGACGCTACTGTGGCCTTGGCCGAATATGTTGGCAGCACCGAAGATGCTTTCGTCGATATGATGAACAAGAAGGCTCAGGAATTGGGTATGAAAGCAACACATTTCCAGAATGCGGCTGGCTTACCGTCTCCCGACCACTACACCACTGCGCGTGATCTTGCGACTCTGGCGCGCGCTGTCGTGTACAACCATCCCCAACATTACCCGCTCTATGCGGAAAAAGAATTCAAATACAACAATATTCGCCAGCCCAACCGTAACCGTCTCTTATTTCTTGACCCTACTGTCGATGGGTTGAAAACAGGTCATACCGAAGAAGCGGGTTATTGTCTGGTAGCTTCCTCGAAGCGTGAAGGTACACGTTTGATTGCTGTGGTGCTCGGAACCAAGAGCGAAAATGCGCGCGCGGAAGAAACTCAAAAACTCCTGTCTTTCGGGTTCCGCTACTTTGAAACCGTGGGTCTCTACAAAGCAAATACCGAGGTTACTAAAACCCGTGTTTGGTCAGGCAAGGCACCCGAGGTAAGCCTGGGGCTACCAAAAGACGTGCGTATGACCCTGCCAAAAGGGCGTGTTAACGACGTAAAAGCCAATGTGCATGTCAATGAAACCATTAAGGCACCCATAACTGCTGGGCAAGAGCTAGGTAGTCTGACCATTGAACTGGATGGAAAAGTTATCAATACCCAGCCGTTGGTGGCCTTACAACCCGTTGAAGAGGCCAGTTTCTTCGCACGTATGTGGGATAAAATCAAACTCTTCTTTCGCGGCTTATTCAGTTAATCCAGCTTGGTTGAATCGGGGCAGCAGCTGCCCCGCTTTGTTTTGGAGACCCAAATGACAGAACAAAAACCGCCTAAAATCGAATTCCCTTGCGAAAACTATCCCGTTAAAGTCTTGGGAGATGCTGATCAGGAAATGCATGCGCTGGTTATCGAAGTGATGGAACGCCATGCCCCGGGTTTTGACCAAACGCGTATTACTATCAACGAATCCAGCAAAGGTCGTTTTCAATCCCTAACCGTTTGGATTACCGCAACGGGCATAGAGCAACTAACCGCAATTCACGAAGACTTACGTGTCAGTAAAAAGATTCGAATGGTGCTGTGATCGTGCCCGAGCAGGTATCGCCCCAAAAGAAGATCCTCGACGTCCATGATCTAGGCTTGCAGCCTTATGAGCAGGTTTGGGCTGCCATGACTGAATTCACCAATATTCGCACCCAAGACACGCAAGACCAATTATGGTTGGTTGAACACCCTGCAGTTTTTACTCAGGGGCAAGCCGGTAAAGCTGAGCATCTTCTTGTGCCTGGTGACATTCCGGTTGTGCAATCAGACAGAGGCGGGCAGGTTACCTATCATGGTCCTGGTCAATTAGTTGCCTATCCCTTATTGGACTTACGCCGATTGAAAATGGGGGTGCGCGATTTGGTTACATCAATTGAGCAAACCATAGTCGCAACGCTAGCTCATTACGAAATCGAGGCTTTCCCGAAATCTGATGCCCCAGGAGTTTATGTAAACTCGGAAGGTCGTGTGGACAAAATTGCTTCTCTGGGGTTGCGCGTTCGTCGAGGCTGCAGTTTTCACGGTTTGGCTCTGAACGTGGATATGGATTTATCGCCGTTTTTGCGGATTAATCCTTGCGGTTATCAGGGGTTGGCGATGACGCAAATGCAAGATCTTATGTCTTTCTCTCCTGATCTCGCCGATGTTAAAGAGCAACTTGTTGCCCAATTTGCGCAGAAATTGGGTTATGAAACCTGTACAATGCGCGCCAGTAATCTGGTGGGGTCGTCGGCCAAGCTATTGCAAGACACGCCGTGAACCCATCCTTGGGGGCTCATCGTCGACATCCATGTCTCCGGTGGTCTTGCAACACCTTAGCCGACTCCTTCTGTGCCTCGTCAATGGCGAAAAAAGCAAAGAGCTTCTTATGTCTGATCTACCCATCGTTCAAATCCAGGAACTGCAACCGGTCAAGCGCACCGAGCGTCATAAGCAGGGCGAAAAACTTCGCGATGCTGACAAGGTTGAGCGTATTCCGGTAAAAGTAATCGCTAGCGACCGCGATGAAATTCCGCGTAAACCAGACTGGATTCGCGTGCGTATTCCCGCTTCACCGGAAGTGGATCGCATTAAAAGTATTCTGCGCAAAAACAAACTTTCTTCAGTCTGTGAAGAAGCCAATTGCCCAAACCTGGGTGAATGCTTCAGCGGTGGCACCGCCACTTTTATGATCATGGGTGACATCTGCACACGTCGCTGCCCATTCTGCGATGTTGGCCACGGCAAACCCAATCCGCTCGACGAACAGGAGCCGCGTAAACTCGCCGAAGCTATTGCTGAAATGCGATTGAAGTATGTCGTAATCACTTCAGTGGATCGCGATGATTTGAGAGACGGCGGCGCGCAGCATTTTGCGGATTGTATTCGCGAAGCGCGTGAATTAAGCCCTAAATTACAAGTTGAAGTTTTGGTGCCAGATTTCCGTGGTCGTATGGAAATCGCGTTGGATATTTTAGAAAAAGAAGCCCCCGACGTTTTCAATCACAATATGGAAACCGTCTCGCGGTTGTATCGCCAGGCGCGCCCTGGTGCGAATTACAATTGGTCGCTAGAACTACTTAAACAATATAAAGCACGTCGCCCAGATGTTTTAACAAAATCCGGTTTGATGGTGGGGCTTGGTGAAACCAAAGAAGAAATTATTGAAGTCATGCAGCACATGCGTGATCACGATATAGATATGCTCACCATTGGCCAATATCTACAGCCATCAAAAGATCACTTGCCGGTAGCGCGCTACGTACACCCGGATGAATTTGCTGAGTATACAAAACTCGCGGAAGAAATGGGCTTTAAACACGCAGCTTGTGGTCCGTTGGTAAGATCCTCTTACCATGCAGATAAGCAGGCACATGGCGAAGATGTTAAATGGTTTGGGGATGTAAAAAACGCCTAGATGAAAATCTAAAGGAATTATTGGTGTGATTAATGTTCATAACAATGAACCCCGATATTCCAGCGTTATGCGTTGATAAAAATGTAAAAACAAAAATACGCTTCTGGAGCTAAACTTTAGAAGCGTATTTTTTTATGGTTAATCCCTTGTGATAAAAAGATCAGAGATAAAGATACAACTTCTTGAGCATCTGCCTGAGCATTTTGCACAGGTAGCGGCATGGCATCATCAGGAATGTGAGCGTCAGGGTTTGCAATCTACCATTGCTACGCGCCAACAGCGGTTGTTATTACATGTACAACATAATGCGATTCCTAAAACCATTATCGCTTCGCATGGAAAAAAAATTGTAGGTTGCGTAAGTCTGGTTAATTATCATTACCAAACTGACAATAGTGTTTTTATTCCTGTTAATTCCGCACCCATTTGGTTGAGCAACTTATTCGTCGCTGATGAAAAACGTCATCAGGGCTTGGGAAATCTTTTAATCGAAGCCGCAAAAAAATATGCGCAGGATTTTGGTGCTGTGGAATTGTGGTTATCTGCTGCAGAATTTACGGATTACTATCAAAAACGTGGTTGGGAGATTGTAAGAAAAACACGTTTGGGTGGCAGGTCAGTGAATGTCATGCGTATCGATCTCAATGATATAGCTCCAATTCTAGCTGCAAATAGCTAATAAATTGCAACGAAATTAAGATTCATTTAATCAAGCGACACCTAAGCATTATAGAAATAGACTTAAAGTTTCTGTTAGTTTGTTGCTACCGATTTCAACGCCCTCAAGATTTAATAACCCTTTTTTAACAGCAAGACCTCCGGCGTAACCTGTCAGTTCGCCATTGCTTCCAATAATGCGATGGCAGGGAATAATGATTGATATGGCATTGGCACCATTCGCTGCGGCAACTGCTCGCACTGCTTTCTCATTATCGATATTTTTTGCTAAGTCTATATATGACAATGTTTTTCCATAAGGCACTTTGATAAGCGCAGCCCACACTTGTTTTTGAAAGGTGGTGCCAATCGTCAGCAAAGGAATATCGAATGTTTTTCGTTTACCCATCAGGTATTCATCAAGTTGAATACGAGCTGATTGAAGTATTTCATCGTCCTTTTCAACGAATTCAGCACTCAAGCCAGCTTTAATTCTGTTATCAACTGCGTCTCTTCTGGTTCTGTATCTATAGTCCAGCATACAAAGTTTATTTTCAAAAGATCCCAATATAAATTCAGAATGTTTGGTCTTATAAAATTGTATGTGGACTTTATTCATTCAAATCACAATGTCTTCGCAAGAACCAATATTTAACGTGCTTTAATTCGCGCTACGATTTTATCGGCAAGGCTTTCAATCTGCGCAGATGAAGTACCTCCAAAAATTCCCTCACTGAATTTGGCTGATGTGCCGATTTCAACTTTGCGAATATTTTTGTTGGTGACTATGTCGGTAAGAGTAAGCTTCGCACCTAATTTAGCGGGGTTTGACGGAACGGCAAGCATTTGGGTTGGCCCACCAATATAATTAAATTCACTGATAACAACATCTGCTTCCAGACCTGAGGCAGGTTTCAGGGTGGTGATAACATTTGCTTTAGGCATTTTAACGCGTAAATTTTTTATGATCGCATCGCTTAATTCTTTTTCTGCACTTGCATAGGCTCCATCTGCATTCACGTTTGGCCCGCGTGAAATTTTCAGGTAAATAGTTTTAATTTCCGGCTTTTTAACGTCGGCTTCTGCCGCAGCGGTTTGTTCTGCTTGAGTTTGTTGCGTTTGTGTTTGCTTTGAGTTAGATGTGCAGCTTGCAACAAAAAATATACTTAAAATAAGCACTAAATTTTTCATGTGTATGTACTCCGCTATTATTAGATGTAAGTGATAACTACCATTTAAAATACTGGCTATGGATGATTCCAGGACATAACGCTGACAACTAAATTTTATTTGTCAGTTAAAAATCTAAGCCACATAAATCCTATTACTCCGGCTATTAAAGATGCCAATAGAACTGCTATTTTTGACGCTGTAATAACCGCTAAATTCCCAGTGAATGCCAAGTTGGTAATAAATATCGACATAGTAAAACCTATGCCACCCAACAAACCGGCACCGAAAATATGTTTCCAATTTAATCCGGTTGGAAGTTTGCAAATACCCAAGCTAACAGCAATTAAGCAAAAGAGTGTGATCCCTAGTGGCTTTCCAAGAATCAATCCAGCCATGATTCCGTGACTATTAGCGGTAGTTAAATGTTGCGTCCAATCACTGTTTATTATTATGCCAGTGTTTGCCAAGGCAAAAATTGGCAGAATCAAAAACGCAACAGGTTTGTGTAAAAAATGCTCCAGTCGATGTGATGGAGATTTTTCATCATCGGTTCTTGCTGAAAATGGAATTGCAAACGCAAGTACTACACCGGCGATAGTTGCATGAATCCCGGACTTAAGCATGCAAAACCACAAAATTGCCCCACCGATTAAATAGGGTGTAAGCATCATTATACGAAAAATACGATTTAACAAGATGAGCGTTGCGAGGACGAGCACTGCCGCAAATAAATAAAAGATGGAAATTTTTGCAGTGTAAAAAATAGCTATAACAATAATTGCTCCAAGATCGTCAATGACCGCAAGGGCAGCAAGAAAAACTTTAAGGGATGATGGAATTCTGCTTCCTAGAAGCGCTAAAACACCTAAAGCAAATGCAATATCTGTGGCCATAGGAATTCCCATTCCCGCTTGCGTTGGAGAGTTTGCATTTAAGCTAAAGTGAATAAGTGCAGGGCAAACAATGCCACCTATTGCGGCTATTATCGGTAACAAGGCATTTTTAAAATTCGAGAGCTCACCATTGTAAAGTTCCCGCTCAAGCTCGAGACCAATGAATAAAAAGAAAATGGCCATGAGTCCATCATTTACCCAATGCTCAATGGTCAACCCAGCGAATGAGGTTGACCAAATAGCCAGATAGCTTGCACCGACCGAAGAGTTCGCGAGTAATAGCGAAATTAAGGTGCATATAATGAGAATAATTCCGCTGGATTTTTCAGATTCAAAAAAGTTTCTGAAAGTGTTTGATAATGGGGATTGATTGCTAGTCATTATTTGTCCTGATAATGAATGTAGAATGCAGTGAAAAACTCAATGCAATTTCAATCGTGGTCTTAACCATCTATTGATTCGCCCAGCTAGCATGACCAAACCCGTTTTAATAAATCCATAAATGGCTACTTGATGCATGCGATAAAGTGACACGTACACCAAACGCGCCAGCTTGCCTTCAATAAACATCGAACCTTTACCCAGATTTCCCATTAAGCTTCCAACCGTTGAGTAGCTGGCGAGATTCACCAATGATCCATGATCAGTGTAGGTGTAATTAGTTAAGGGTTTATTATTCAGCAGCGCGCGTAAATTTTTATAACACGTGCTCGCCATTTGATGCGCGGACTGAGCTCTCGGCGGTACACGGGATCCATCGGCAGAAATAAATTGCGCACAGTCACCTATAGCAAAAATGGTGTCGTCACGCGTAGTTTGCAGAAATTCATTTACATGCAATTGGTTAATTCTATTGGTTTCTAGCCCGGCGATATTAGCCATAACATCCGGTACTTTAATTCCTGCGGCCCAGACCATTAAGTCTGCCGGAATTAAATCACCATCTTTTGTGTACAAACCTTGCGAAGACGCAGAGGTAATCATGGTGTTAAGTTTTACATCTACATTGAGCTTTACCAATTCATTATGTGCAGATGCTGAAATACGCTCGGGTAGTGCGGGTAAAATGCGTGTGCCCGCTTCAATTAAGGTAACTTTTAATTGTGATCGTGTAACTGCATCGAAACCATAATTATGAATATCTGCAACGGCGTGATGCAATTCTGCAGAAAGCTCCACGCCTGTAGCACCGCCACCAACAATTGCAATTCGCACTTCATTGTCTTGGCTGGGTAAGCGTTGAATACGCAGTAATTGATTTAATAATTTGTTGCGAAATTTATGTGCTTGAGTTGCGCTATCCAGAAATATGCAATTTTCTTTTATGCCGGGCGTGTTGAAGTCATTGGATGTGGAGCCTAGCGCAATTACCAGATAATCGTAATCAATACGCGTTGAAGGTAAAAATTCCACGCCGTCTTCGTCTTGCATAGGTGCAAGTGTTACTTGCTTTTGGCTTCTGTCTATATCAATTAAAGTGCCCACACGAAAGTAAAAATGATTGTTGATAGCGTGACCGCGATAGCTTACGGCGTCTATACCTTCATCCATTGTGCCTACGGCAATTTCGTGGAGAAGAGGCTTCCATAAATGTGAGGTGTTGCGATCAATTAAGGTGATCTGCGCTTCTTGCCCTTTACCCAATTTATTGCCAAGCTTTGTGACAAGTTCCAATCCGCCGGCACCGCCACCTACTACTACAATTTTTTTCATAGGGATATCCATAAATGAATTTAATAAACTTGTTTACTTTAGTTGCCACATTTTTTTCGAGAGGGAATATTTGGTGACGATAACTAACGAAAGTGAAAAGATTAGACTTCATTTCCGGGATGAAAATAAAATCTATCTAATGCTGTAAAAAATAAGTTGCTAATGGCCGTTCAATAAAACGATAGGTGTTCTGATTAAGCGCTTCAACGAATTTTGCGCGAGCTTGAGTTTTGTTGCCGCTTTGTAAATCTCTATACCCCGTATAAAAATAATACTCCGTTTTTTCGCAGCTGGTATAGGCCACCTTTTTTAATTCCGCAGCACTTGTGCGTGCGCTCCAAAAATTTAAAAGAGATTTTTCCCACGGAGTGTTCATGACAACATTGGAGGGGGATAGGTTAGATATAGTGTTGGCGTTTTGCGCAATGACATCGCCTTTAATCAGATCGTAAACGGAGAGTTTTTCGCGACCCTTGATATAAGCTGCAAAGCTAGTGGCCGCATTTTTCCAGTCACCCATATACATGTATATTTCATGAGCCCCGGTATGCTCTATGCTATAGCCATCGGCTACTGCTTGCTCCAGGGCTTTTAACGCCTCTGACTGGTAGCCGAGCATTGAAAGGTTTTGTGCGTAGAGCCCACGTGCTTCACTGGAAGGATTAAGATCTAGCGCAATCTTTGCTTCGCTTAAACCCAATTGTTTTTGGTTCTGATCTAAAAATGATTCGGATAATGCCAGATGAAGAATTTGATCATCAGGTTTAAGCGGAATAGCGAGTTGATAGTATTTGCGTGCATTTTCAATGTCGGACTTGTGCTCATAGCTACAACCATTTACTTCTGCGCGCTTTACATAGGTATCTGCTATGGCTTTGTATAAATCAGCAGAGGCATGAATATTTTCGGCGCCCAATTTTAAGGTTGCGAGAGCCAACGAAAAATAACGGTCATCGCGGTATAATTTTGCAAGATGTATGTAAGCGGTATCCGTTAGTGGTGATTCCTGAATGGCCTGCAATAAAATATCACGCAATGCTTGTATATTTAAATTGCGATTTTTTTCCTGTTGCAAAGCGGTAGCTACAAATTTAGCCAATGAAGGCGGGTTCGTAGTTGCTTTTGTAGATTCAGGTAGTTGTGTGAAAATCGCTTTAGCGTTATCAAATGCATTGACATTGTAATTGCGCAATACACTTTCATAATAAACATTATAGAGTGCAGACAAGACTGCGCTATTGCCAGGAAGTTTGGTGAGCACCTCATTTAAATAAATATCAGCCAATTCAAGTTCGCGTTTGTTTTTAGTGCTGATGCCGCTTTGCATGTGCAAATAACCCAGGCTATAGAGCGGTTCCGGGTTGCCGGGTTCGTGTATCGCCGAGCTTATAAGTTTATCGATACTTGAGGAGTTATTGATTTGTTTAGATTCCGCAAAATAGACCGCGAACTTATGTGGAGTCGTAACATCATTTTGCTGTGCAGATGCGAGCCTGGATTTAGCAACGGGTTTGATTGTAGATGTGTTGCAGCTTGCCATTAATATTAAGAGCAAGAAAAAATGCATGAGCTGCGGTATGCAATATTTCATCAAACAATTATCTCAGGTAAAAAATCAATTCAGTGGCCAACTAGATTTTAAAACCAAGCTCTTCAGACTTTGCAAAAGACTTCTCGGAATCTATTAGCTGATTTGTATAACCCTGCGCTAGTCCCAACACATAATAGGCTTCTGCATTTTGCGGTTCACTTTTAACGGCTCTTTTTGCACTGTCCAGAGCCTTGTCATATTCACCAATTTTAATTTGCAATCTGGCTAATTTAATAAAGTCAGCTGCTTTGCCTGTTTTGCCGGTAGCTTCCTCAAGCGCTGCCATGTCAGCAGCATTATTGTCGTAGCGATAGATAAGGGTCCAATCATTAGCATCGAGCAATAAGTGAACCTGCTCGTAAAAACGATTGTACTCTTGCGTAGTCAGGCGATTATTTTTTATGGTCAGGTTAATGTCCAAAACATAATTGCCATTTTCTTCATGACCTTTTTGATTCAGGAAGAAAAATTCGTTGTCAAAATTTTGTCCCTGGCTGGTGATATTCGCTAGATGGTTAGGCGTTGGTCGCACAAAGGTAACATGAGCCGAGATATTGTATGCCGGACTTATTTCGTAATCTTGAATACGATCCGCTGGTTTATGAATATCGCGGAAGCTGGTAAATAGGTAGATTAACTGCGTTATATTAAAACCGTAAGTGACGGGCTCTTTGCCGCCATTCCATACATTGTTGAATTTAAATTGGCCCTGTAAGTAAAAGCCTTGCCATAAATCGTCCGCATTCTTTGCTGTTACATTGGTAACTTCCGCATTTGAATAAATTCGGCTCACCATTTCGCGAAAACTTTTATCGCGCTCGCGGGAGTATTGCCACATTCCACGCAAGCGTTGTTCAAATTCTCCACCAAGTTTTAAAGAAAAATTTGCATCAATATTTTTACCGTCGAATTTGTCGAAGACTAAATCCAAATGTACAAAGTGCTCACTGGCTGGCAGCTCAGGAATAGTTACTATGGCTTGAGTAGCATCGTTTACAACCAATGCAGGTTGGCCTTCGAGGCCTACAGAAAATCCCGGGTATAAACCTTTATCGCCGCTGGTGTCCATCCAGGTTTCTGCAAGGCCTGGTTGCGCGGGAATATGTACAATCATATGGTCAAAATTCACGCTGGTGATTTTCATGTCCGGCAGGCCACGCGAACGCGTTAGCACAAGGGAAGCGTCCGCTTTCAGCCCGAGTCTACGCAACATGGTAACCGCGAGAATTGTTTGGTCTTTGCAATCCCCGTAGCCATTAGTTAAAACTTCGAACGCGTTGTGTGGTTCATAACCTCCTCGCCCCACGTGCGCGAATACGTAACGCACTTTTTCCTGAATGGCTTTATAAACCGCCTTTGCTTTTTCTTCCGGAGTTGTTGCAGTTTTGCTGATGGAATTAATTAGCTTATCGAGATTGGCATCGCTCACTACATGAGGTTCGGCCAATTGATTTGCCCAACGAGCAACTGCTTGCCATGATTCCATGGTGCTCACCCGTAATTGGGTTGAGCGGCGGTCCACGCGCGGCATGCTATCTTGCAATTCAATTTTGGCCAGATTTTTCCCTTTCCACGTTAGTATTTGCTGGCCATTTTTTTCCTGGCGCGTTTGCGCAATTTTAAGATTAGTTAAATCATTTGAGTAAAACTTCATTTTTTGCGGTGCAGTTATGCTCAGCTCGGTATTAAGCACAGTATCTGAGCGCACACCCTGGCTAGCGGCACGGCCTTCCCACCAATTCATTGGGAAGCTATCGAACCATTGATTGGGAATAATTTTTTTTGTGTCTTTAGTGCTGTACTGGAATTCAATGATTGAACCCTTGCGCACATTGGGTAGAGAAAAGAGTAAATCTTTTCTATCTTGATAGAAGTTTTCATCGCTGGGATTTTGAATTTGTGTTGCATCGGGTTTGATAGTATCCAGCTCCCCTTCGGGAGTTCGAACATTCGCAAACTCAAGGGTGATATCTTCGTAGAAACTGTTAAAGCTTATACTGATTTGGCTGTAGTCGCGTACAGCTTCGTCGCTGTTAATATAAATAGCTACGTAGGAAACAGCGTGGCTGAAATAATTTTCATCAATAGTGATTTGGGTGTTGCGTGAAATTATTTCAGCTTCGGCATTTGGAGCGGGCTTAAAATTTTTTACGAGTGCTGTAAGTGGTGGTGCCAGACGCACTACACTTTTAATATCAGGGACTGTTGTAGTTTGCGCAAAAGCTGAAGCGCTTATCGCAAACACCAAAACGAAACAGATGGTTAAATAGTTTTTCATCTTGATAGTTTGTTTCCTGATTAATCTATGCTGACCCAACGGCTGTCGTTGGCACTGGCAAAAATAGCGTCAATAATTTTCATATTCGCCAGAGCATCATTTAAAGGAGTGGGCACTGCTATATTGTTCTTAACGCTGTCGGCAAATGCATCCGTAAGGTTGCGATAATGATCGCTCGGGATTTGGACTATCTCTTGAATTACGCCATCGCGTTTTAAAATAATATGCGTCACAGTATCGCCGACGGGATTAAAAGGTAGAGGAATTAAAATGCTGCCGTGTTCGCCATGGATTTCTACATATTGTTCAGCTTCACTTTTGGTGGACGCCGTAAAAGTTGCATTACCATCGGCGAATTCGAGAATGCCTGAAACAAAACAATCTACATCGAACCCTGCATAAGGTGTGATTTGCCCGAGCACGCGCAAAGGTTCTTCATCGTAAATAAAACGTGCTAGAGAAATGCAGTAGCAACCTATATCCATGAGTGCACCGCCGCCCCATTCAGGAATGTTGCGAATATTGTCCTGCTCGTGATTATTGTAAGCAAAATGTGAGTGAATACTGCGAACCTGACCAATGCGACCGCTTAGCACAAGATTTTTTGCAGTCTGCCACTGGGGATGAAAGCGATACATAAATGCTTCCATTACTTTAAGGTGCGGATGTTGTTGCGCAACCCGAATTAATTTTTCAACATCTGCTGTGTTTAGGCCCAGCGGTTTTTCGCACAAAACATGCTTGCCAGCTTCGATAGCGCTGATTGACCAGGAGACGTGTAAATGGTTTGGAAGCGGATTATAAATAGCGTCCACATTTGGGTCGGCCAGCAGCGCTTCGTATGATGAATAGGCATGTTTGATACCCAATTCTTTCGCCGCTTTTTCTGCGCTTTCCTGAGTGCGTGATGCAATTGCTACAACTTCACCGAACAGGGATGATTGAATGGCCGGAATCACTTTGGTACGGCCGATGTTGGCGGTACTAAGCACGCCCCAACGTAATTTTTGCATGAGTTTTTCTCTGTAAATTTATTGCGTTAGGTGACAATAATTTCTTCACAAAATATTTGAAGATTCCCGACCTAGGAGATGGTCATCAATAATAGTGCGCGCTTGCTGAGTGACACCGTCGAGGCCTGGTCTCACATCTACTGAATAGACATCCTGCTCAAAACCTGGGTCTTCCATACTTGCGAATTGGCTGTCCAATAGTGTCGGAGCCATGAAATGACCTTTACGGCTATTAATGCGATCCTGAATGATTTCCTTGTTGCCATCAAGGTATAGAAACAGGGTTTTTAGTCCTGCCGAACGCAGTTCCTCACGGTGTTTTTGCTTAAGGCCGGAAAATGCCAGAATCGTGTGTGTTAGATGATTGGCATTATCTTGCAGGCGCTGCTTGATGGCAGCCACCCAAGGTGCGCGATGAGCATCGGTTAATGGCACTCCCTGGGCCATCAATGAACGCGATTCATCGCTGTGAAAGTCATCGCCATCCAGGTACTCGTAACCGTAAATACCCTCTAATACCTTGGCTAGACTGGATTTTCCGCTTCCTGAAACTCCCATCACTATTATTAAAAAGGTTGTCGCGTCCGGGTTTGAAACTGTCTTATTAGAATTCATTGAGGTCTAGCCACTGTGCAATTATTAGTATTATCAGGTTATCATGGACGCAAATGATAGCGCAATCATTTGCCTTGTGTTAGTCTACCCAAAATAGGGCTTTCGCTGGGTGTTAAGGGGCCCAGTATGGCATTTCCGGGGGGAGATAAAAATAGTGAAAATAGCAAAGCAAGCTTCCGAAAAAAAATTGACGCTAATTGATGTTGCCCAAGTTGCAGGCGTCAGTGCGATTACTGTATCCCGAGTTATAAATCAGCCAGAAAAAGTATCCGAGACGCTGCGGGTCCAGGTTCAGAAAGCCATAGATTCGCTTGGTTATATTCCGAACCAATACGCGAGTTCGTTGGCGTCTTCCAGGTCCAAGGTGATAGGTGTTTCCATTCCTACCTTGTCGAATACGGTATTCGTTGATGTTTTGCGCGGTATTTATGAGGTTTTAAATTCGACCGGTTACAAGGTGTTACTTGTCGATACTCATTATTCGCCGCTTGAAGAAGAGAAAATGATTCGCACGCTTCTCAGTCAGGCTCCAGAAGCATTGATCATCACGGGTGGCGATCAAACCCGCACCTGCCAGAACCTTATACAGAAATCGCGGATACCGGTTGTTCAAATCATGGAGTTGGTATTTGAACCCTTGGATATGAATATCGGCTTTTGTCACTGGCAAGCGGGTTACGATGTAGCCAAACATTTGCTGGATGAAGGTTATGAGCGAATTGGTTTTATTGGCGCGCGCATGGACCCCCGTGTGCAGCAGCGTATGCAAGGGTTTAAAAAAGCCCTGGAAGATGCGGATAAATTTCAAAAAAATTTTATTGTGACGACTCCTGAGCCCTCGTCAATTTCAGTTGGTGGTGAATTATTTAAAAGTTTGCTGGCTTCTACCAATGGCGTAGTTGATTCAGTCTTTTGTGCTAACGATGATTTGGCGCTAGGTGCACTGTTTGAAAGTCAGCGGATGAATATAAAAGTTCCGCAGGATTTAGCGCTCTGTGGTTTTAATGATATTGAAGCGTCCCGGTTTGTAAATCCTTCGCTCACGAGTGTGCAGGTTGGTCGCTACGAGATGGGCATTAAAGCGGCGGAGATGGTGCTCGATCGTCTAAACGGAAATGTGGATGCCCCCAAAATTGTCGACACCGGCTATCAAATTAAAAAGCGTCAATCCACAAACCGCTAACACAAAAAATTTTACGATGTCGCGAAATTATGGCGACCAGGCCTTACGACAACAATAACCATAACGGAGATTTATAAGTGACAACAAATACGAATGATGACCGTTTGGCCAACCTAAGTTGGCGTGAACGAATCAGTTATGGTTTGGGCGATACAGGCTTTAATTTTTATTGGACCAATCTCTCTGCCTTCCTCATGTTTTTTTACACCGAAGTGTTTGGTATCACTGCAGCTGTTGCAGGTTCCATGATGATTATTGTCAAGGTTATTAACGCATTTACGGATGCTGGCCTTGGCGCAATTGCA
Organism: uncultured Gammaproteobacteria bacterium; assembly: GCA_966096785.1. Classification (GTDB taxonomy): domain Bacteria; phylum Pseudomonadota; class Gammaproteobacteria; order Pseudomonadales; family Cellvibrionaceae; genus Cellvibrio. Next base: position 20,490 of record CBHTVU010000048.1, read on the forward strand.
GACAGAACTAAAACTCGTTACGGAAAATATCGTCCATTTTTAATATGGGGAGCTATACCTCTCGCCATCTCAGCAGTATTGCTTTACACCACTCCAGATATTGGCAGTCAAGATAAAGCTATTTGGGCTTTCTGTACTTATCTTTTTATGATTACCTGTTACACCTTTGTGAGTATTCCTTATTCGGCTTTGTCTGGTGTCATATCAGCGAATCCTGCTGAGCGCGATTTTATTAATAGCGCACGTTTTGTGGGTGGCTATTTAGGCGCGGCCTTAGTTACCTGGGGAACTCAAAAGCTCGTAAAAATCCTGGGGCAGGGAAATGATATTTTGGGTTGGCAATTGACCATGGCGTTTTGGGGAACCGCAGCTTCTATTTTATTTGTCGTCACTTTTTTTAATACTCGCGAGCGAGTTACCGCTGTAGCAACGACTCAACCACGGATTATGGATGATCTCAAGGATCTTGCTACCAACACACCCTGGATTGCGGTATTTCTATTGAACCTGATGGTCATGATTTTGTTGACGTTGCGCACAAGTACAACACTTTATTATTTTAAATATTATGTAGGCCAACCTGATTTTTCTGCGCAATTTCTGCCGATTTTCATGCT
>CBHTVU010000049.1:0-20947 GCA_966096785.1 uncultured Gammaproteobacteria bacterium
CTTGCTCATGACCAGGGTTACAAAGTTGTGTTAACCGGCGAGGGCGCAGATGAAGTTTTAGGTGGTTATGATATTTTTAAAGAGGCAAAAGTTCGTCAGTTCTGGGCAAAAAATCCTGACTCACGTTTTCGGCCCTTGCTGTTGAGTCGCTTATATCCTTACATGGAACTACCAAAAGGTGATGCATCAGTTTATTTAAAGAAATTTTTTGGAGTTGCCTTGGATCAACCCGAATTGCTATGGCACTCACACTTGCCGCGCTGGCAAACAACCAGCAAGGCCAAAATGTTTTTCAGTGAAACATTAAGTGAAAATTTACGTACGCAAGCAATTTCCTATGAAACAAAAATTTCAGAATTATTTCCCAGCGAAGCCAAATCCTGGCACAGCTTTCATCGGGCGCAATATCTTGAAATTAAAACGCTTATGTCCGGGTACCTCCTCAGTTCTCAGGGAGACCGCATGTTGGCAAAGAATTCTGTCGAAGGCAGGTTTCCTTTCCTTGACCACAAGCTGATGGAATTTGCGAATCGCTTGCCACCTAAAATTAAAATGAAAGCTATGCAAGAAAAAAATATCTTGCGAAAAATGGCCCAAGCATATTTACCACCTGAGATAAGTCAGCGGCATAAACAACCTTATAGAGCTCCCAATGTATCTGCCGGTCAGGGCTCTCTATTAGGCGGCGAGCTCAGTGAATATATCAGTGACGCCCAAGTGAGTCGCGTGGGATTATTTGACGCAAAAAAAGTGAGTTTGCTATTGAAGAAAGCGCGCGGTGAAAAACCTCTCAACACCGCAGAGTCGCAGGCATTGACGGGAATATTAACCACCCAGATTTTACATCAACAATTTTGTACGCATTAAAAAGGAAAACAGGCAATGAATCTCGAAGAAGTTCGCCATAAGTTACGTCACTTTATTCTTGAAAATTATTTATTTACCGATGATGAGTCAGCACTAAAGGATGGTGATTCATTTTTGGAAGGTGGTATTTTGGATTCCATGGGTATTTTGGAATTGATTGAACATCTTGATGAAAGCTTTGGTGTCAAAGTAGAAGGTGATGAATTAGTGCCTGACAATCTTGATTCGATTAATAGTCTCATTACATTTATCGGTAAAAAAATTCCTGCATGGCAGATCGAAAAACATGGAAATACGCCGACTTCTTTCTGATAGCTTGACCCTATGCCGCCAAAAGCATCCGCAAAAAATAGCGGTGCAAGCGGGACGGGAAAGCTATACCTATGAGCAGCTTTATCAGCAAAGCCAGGCCATTGCTGCTTATCTGCAAAGTCGCGGTTTGCAACGTGGCGATCGTGTTGCTATTTTCATGGAAAATAATTGGGCGCTGCTACCCTTTTTATATGCGGCGCTCTATGCAGGTGGTGTATTTCTTGTTGTTAATCACTTAACCAAAACGAATAAACTGGAATACATACTACGCGATAGCGGCGCAAAATTTTTGCTGACCGAATCGAATCTTGCCAAACAATTTTTACCCGCAGTTACTAATCAGTCAGGCTTGCAAGAAATCGTGTATGCCGGTAATGAAATTAACGAGGCGGAAAATTGCAAAAAACCTCTGGTTCAGCTGATTAGAGTGCTTGATGCAGCCTTGCATACAAAAACTATTATTAAATCACCAGCCATTAATAAAGATATTGCTGCATTGATTTACACCTCCGGTAGCACGGGTGATCCTAAAGGTGTAATCATGACGCACGCTAATATGGTATTCACAACCGATAGCCTGGTTGAATATTTGCGTCTTGATTCCCACGAAAAAATTATTTGTTTTTTGCCGCTCGCGTTTGACTATGGACTCTATCAAATTTTAATGTCGGTACGTTTAGGCGCGTGCTTGGTGGTGAGCAAGTCATTTACATTTCCGAGTGTGGTTTTCGATGAAATTCTTACGCAATCTGTGAGTGTATTTCCTGGCGTTCCCACGGTGTTTTCTACCCTTATTGGGCTTCACCAAAAGTCCCCCTTGTGTTTTCCAAGTGTGAAACGCGTAACCAATACTGCTGCGGCGTTGCCTCCTGAATATGTTCCTCTGTTAAAGCAAATTTTCCCCAGCGCATTAATCTACAAAATGTACGGCCTCACGGAATGCAAGCGTGTGAGCTACTTGGAGCCGGAAGAAGCTGAACTTTTTCCAAACTCTGTAGGTAAGGCTATTCCTGGTACTGAAGTGTTTCTGCTCGACGACAAATTACAACCTGTGCCTGCCAATACCATGGGAACTTTGTATGTACGCGGTGCACACATCATGCAGGGCTATTGGAACAAACCCGAAGAAACTAAAAAAATGTTGATGGGTAATATATTTCCCAACGAACAAGTCCTATGCGCGCAGGACCAATTTGTGATGGATGAAAAAGGCTATCTTTATTTTCACGGACGTGTTGATGACATTATTAAATCTCGTGGTGAAAAAGTAAGCCCGGTTGAGGTTGAAAATGTACTTTATCGTATGCCAGGTATTCGGGAGGCAGCGGTAATAGGCATTCCAGATTTATTGGAGGGCGAAACCATTAAGGCATTTGTTGCTCTTGATGCGGGTATAAATATTGATCCTAAAAAAATTCGTCAGCATTGTATGGCTAACCTTGAAAGCTTTATGGTTCCGCGCGATGTAGTTATTTTGGAGTCCCTACCAAAAACGGATTCTAATAAAATTAGTAAAAAAGAATTGCGGTAAATAATATCTGAGGCAGTAGCAATATATGCGACATAATAACGTGGATCTCAAAAATGCATTGGCTTTTAATCCTGAGGCCGAAGTTGACCATATCACGCAGAATATACGCGAGTTGTTGCGAACGAAAATAAATCGCCGCGGTTTGGTTATTGGTATTTCTGGTGGAGTAGATAGCGCTGTGTGTGCCGCGCTATGCGTGAAAGCATTAGGTGCAAGTAGAGTGTTTGGTTTGCTGATGCCGGAGCAGGATTCGTCAGCGAGCAGTACATCTCTCGGTGAGCTGGTTACGCAACAGCTGGGAATTGACTATGAAATAAAAAATATTTCCTCGAGCCTGGCAGCGATTGGTTGTTATGAATGGCGCGATAAGGCTATTAAAAATTTATTTCCCGCTTATGATGGTACCTGGAAAAATAAAATTGTCATTGATGGCGGTGTGAAGGGAAGAATTAATCATTTTAAATTGATAGTTGAAGATCCCAGCGGAAAATTGCACAGCGCTATATTACCCTTGAATGAATATCTGGCCATAGTCGCCGCTACTAACTATAAACAGCGCGTCCGTAAAGCAACTGAATATTTTCATGCTGAGCGTTTAAATTACGCGGTTATTGGAACTCCAAACCGTCTTGAATATGATCAGGGTTTTTTTGTAAAAGGCGGTGATGGTCTCGCCGATATTAAACCCATTGCACATCTCTATAAAACCCAGGTTTACGAATTGGCAAGGTATTTAGGTTTGCCGGATGTTATTTGTAATGCAATCCCATCGACAGATACCTATAGCCTTCAGCAGGGGCAGGACGAATTCTATTTTACATTACCTTATCAGCAAATGGATCTCGCACTCTGGAGCTACAATAATGGTGTTGCGCCAGAAATTCTTGCAGCGGAACTACAATTACCTGCGGATACTATTAACTATGTTTATAGAGATATAGAAGTAAAACGTAAAACGACGCGTTACCTGCATATGCCCGCGCAAGTATTTGCAAATTTGGAAGTTGGCCAATAAATGGTGTTTAGAAATTTCAGGAATTTATTATGACGGCAACAATTCTTCGTGGAGCGCGCGTAGCTGGAATCACCAGTGCGGTGCCTGCCACCGAGTTTGATAACGTCCGCGATACCCAGCAATTTGATGCTACGGAAGTTAAAAAGGTGGTTGCACTTGCCGGTGTGAAAACGCGCAGGGTAACCAGTGCCAATATGTTTTGTTCCGATCTGTGTCTCGCCGCAGCCAGGGATTTATTAACAGGACTGGATTGGTCACCCGAATCAATTGATATATTAATTTTTATCACACAAACACCGGATTATTTTTTACCTGGCAGTGCAAGTCTTGCGCATCGCGATTTAGGTTTAAACCATCATTGTGCAGTATTTGATGTAGGTTTGGGATGCTCAGGTTATCCATACGGTTTGTGGCTTGCAAATATGATGATTCAAACCGGCGCAGCTAAACGCGTGTTGATGTTGCACGGTGATACACCCAGTTTATTTACCGATAAAGAAGATCGCTCAACCTATTTATTATTTGGTGATGGCGGGACAGCTACTGCTATAGAAGCATCTGACAATGCAATCCCTTGGGGCTTCTGCCTGCACAGCGATGGAACTGGTTGTACAGATTTGATTATCCCCGGTGGTGGCTTCAGAGACCCCAAGCCTGATAATGAAAGGGATACCAAATTAAAAATGAATGGTCCCAATTTATTTAATTTTACTGTTACACGTGTGCCGGAGGTCATTGCCGAAACACTCGCATTAATGAAGTGCACAGTGAATGATGTGGATTTATTTTTTTTCCATCAATCAAACCAATTCATCATGAAGCACATTGCAAAAAAATGTGAATTGGATTTGGTGAAGGTTCCACTCACTCTGGATAAATTTGGAAACATCGGCGGAGCATCAGTTCCCCTGACAATGACTCAACACCTTACCGAACACAAACTTCAAAGATCGGTAACAGTAATGTTGCTGGGTTACGGAGTAGGCCTTTCCTGGGGGGCCGCGCAAATAGAGTTAGACCAAAACATGTTTATTTTTCATCGTGAAATTGCAGAGTCAACCAAGGTATAAACAGGCAAAACTATGTCATCTCAAAAGCAGCACATCACAGTACCGGCATTATTAAATTTGGTGGAAGATCTTTTGAATATTGATCAAGGATCATTAACCACTAAAACGCGGTTGGTTAATGTGAGCGCGTGGGACTCCATGGGCGTTCTCTTGCTGATGGCCGAAATGGATGAGCGCTTTGGAATTACCTTGAACGAAACCGCATTGGCTAATTTGCGAGGAACTGAAGATATTATTGATGTGGTTAGACGCGAGGGTTTGCTAACAGAATAATATGATTCAAAACTACGAAAAAATTACCAGGGTTTTAGCAAGCTCACTGGGTCTTAGTGTTGAAGAACTGGTGCGTTGCTACGACCGCGCAACAAGTGCAGATGTGGCTGCGCTTTGTGAGTTAATGTGTCTTGGCTTTGGTGTAGTTGAAAATCTTAATCCGGAGATTATTGCCTGGCGCTATTTTCATTTTTCAATGAATATTTCAGATATTTTTGTTTTACGGTATCAGGGGCAGCTGATAGGTGCTGTTGGTGCTGAGCCTATCAGTGTAAAAGTTGGCGATAAAAAGTATGAGGGCATACGCGCAGCGGATATTGTAGTTCATCCCGATCATGGTAAGCGCGGTATAGGCGCCTGGATGAATTTGCATTTGCAGCATAAATTTCCTGTCGTTATGGCGATGGGGTCGAATGACAAATCCGACACTATGGTACGCCGCTTGTTCCAGCCAATGAATTGTCGTAATCATTTCAAAATGCTGTTTTCCATTAAAAATTATTTAGGTGTCCGCGGTTGGCCTCCATTTCTGATAAAGCTTATTTCTCCCGTTGCCGCATTTTCTCTTTCTCTACTTCGCAAATCCCGTCTCCTGGCTGTTCCGCAGGATTACGAAGTAAGTCTAAGTGATAATACTGAACAGTTAGTGCAATTTTTTAATGATCCTGATTATCAAGCTCGCGCGGTCAATATTGTGTTGCGTTCAGCGAGCTATAGCCGTTGGCGCTACGATCAAAACCCCAAATCCAGCTTCATGGTTTTACATTTACATCATCTGGATCGATTGGTGGGCTATGCGGTCATCAAATTGAATACTTCTGCAAATCTTAAAGATTTTCAACTAATGGATTGGGATCTTTTACCCAAATATCGTGATGAAAAACATTCACGAATTTTATTTAGCGCTGCGGCGAGTCATTCACTTGAACGGGGTGCTCCGTCCTTATGTGTTATGGCCAGCGATCAGTTATCCATTGAATGTTTACGAAAAACCGGATTCAGCCATCGTTCATTGGATGATGGGTTTTTCTTGTATGCCGAAGAGGGTATCGCACCTGAAATTTTTGATGAAAAAAAATGGTTCCTAAGTTTTTGCGATACGGATGAAGCTCTATGACACTTACCAAACCAGCCTTGGTGTTGCGGATAAAAACCTGGCTACAAGCCTGGGATGCTCATGATCTCGGAGGAGTTATGGAGCTGATGCACGAAGATGTTACTTTTGAAAATTGGACGGGGCAAATAATTAAAGGAAAACAGGCTTTAAAGCGCGCTTGGACTCCCTGGTTTTTAAAACACGGCAATTTCAGATTTATTGCGGAAGATATATTTGTGGATGAACCAGAACAAAAAGCGCTATTTAGATGGCAGCTCGAATGGCCATCCCTAGAATCGATCTATATGGGAAAACAAGAAGTAAGGCGCGGCGTTGATGTACTTCATTTTCAAGATGGAAAAATTCTGGAAAAATTCACCTACTCAAAAACAGCGCTCTTGATTGATGGCAAGCTCATTCAGCTGCAGGCAAAAGCTGACTGTTAGCAATGAATATTTATGCCGAATAATATCCATCAAAATTTATAACTTCAGGAGACGCGTACTTGTCGAACCATAATAAATTTGAAAATTTCCTGAATGATTTAAAAGCTAATGTAAATATTTTGCCCGATAAAAGCGAAGAGACGCCTGAGAATACCTTGCGTGCGCTATGGCATTTGGCCGCGGGTCGCCATGTGTCGCCGATCATTGCCGACCAACTTCAATTACCAAATCTGACGGAAGAGCAATGTAGTCTGCTCAATGAGTTTATTAGACAGCGGCTGGCGGGAATACCTTTGGCCCACCTTACCGAACGCCAACATTTTTTGGGAATGGAATATTTGGTTAATAAAGGGCTCTATATTCCACGAAAGGAAACCGAGTTGCTGGCTAATGTAGCCATACAAACTCTGAATACCTTTGTAGGTGATACTAATAGACTTTTAATAGATTTATGTACGGGAATTGGTACTGTAGCTCTGGCAGTAGCCCATTACTGTAAGCATACTCGCGTGCTTGGATCTGATATTTATTCGCCTGCTATAGAAGCCGCTCACCTGAATGCTAAACATTTTGAATTATCAGACCGGGCAACATTTTTTAACGCTGATTTATTTACACCTTTTGAAAATCTAAAAGGCGCTGTGGATATTATAGTGAGTGCTCCGCCTTATATATCTACAGCGAAAGTGAAGCTTATGGCTGAGGAAATTTCCAAACATGAGCCCGAGGAAGCATTTAATGCAGGCCCTTTTGGATTGTCGGTTTTTAATCAATTAATTGAGACCTCACCAGCTTTTTTACGTATAGGTGGATTTCTGATTTTTGAATGCGGATTGGGTCAAGGTGAATTTTTGGCGAAGCGTATAGCAGCCAATAACCGCTACAAAAACATAGAACAACTGCGTGATGAAAACGGCAATGTACGAGTTTTAAAAGCAGAAGTGGTTGCTTAGGCACTTTATTTCATGGGGTCGTAAAAATATTTCTTGTAGGTATCTTTTGAGTTCTCAAGAGCAGGGTTTTCCAAATGAAACACTTTGCGCTGCTTTAAGTTGGCAAATTCAATTCTTTCAAGAAAGTACTGCTCCCATATTTTTTTTATAGACCCATCCTGATAGGCCAGTGAAAGCCCAGCTTCAATACGTTTTTTCGCGAGAGTGCTGCTTTTGTTCAAGTAGTAAAACCTGGGTAGATCGTAGTACAAAACAAAAGACTCATCATAATGCAGTAAACCGGAATCTTTTTGTGCCTCATATTCCTTTTGCAATTCATTTGCGCCGCGACAAAATAAATCTATACGTCCCATTTCAATTAATTTAAATATGCTATCAAAGTTGCTAATTTCTACTACCTTAAATCCGTTGTGGCGCAGAACTGCTGTATCAACCCAAGCAGCACCCTGGCCGATAGTGTACTTTTTGAGATCTTCCAATTTTTCCACTTTGTTTAGATCTTTATAAACCTGTGGGCTTGCAAAACAAACACGATAACCAACAATGCCGAGCTCAACAGGAAAATCTATGTAGATAAAATTAAATTCCTGCTCCATGCGCTTTTCATAACTTAGCTCAATCAACATGTTGGGATATTTGCCGCTTTCGAGGGCATAGATAGAGCGAGCAGTATTCATTGGTGGGATTTTAACAATTCGATAGTCACCATACTCAGGCCTGGTTTTTTCCAGTGCGAGGTTTACCAGTGCGAGACTGTAATCTTCACGCCTGTCACTTTTGGTTTCTGGTGATCGCAGCGAAACCACAAATTCAGCCAGAGAAGGCTCTGGTCGGAAACTGATTATTAATAAAATAATCTGCAGAGGGATAAGGAAAAATAAATTTTTTTTCATAAAATTAATAAATCTATTGTGGGCTATAGATATTAAAGCTTATTTCTCATGCTGCTATGGCAGCTTGGTTAACTTTTTAGAGATTCCCCTGTTCCAGTTCATCGCCAAATTCGTCTGAAATATCTATTGATCCATCTTCGCTCCATGCAACTTGCGTTATACCTGGGCTGTCTCGCTCCAGGCGGCGTAATTCATTAAGTTGCTTATTAATCCTCCCTTGTTGTTGCCTCACCATTAACGACAGCCTCAAATTTTCTTGTGCCAGTGCATGATACTGAATAGCGTTTTCCAGCGTAATAATAAAATCTTCGTCAATCCACGGCTTGGTAATAAAGCGATAAATTTCAGCTTGATTAACCGCCAGCAAAATTCCTTGTAGGTCGGCATGACCACTTAAAATTATTCGGAGTGCATTGGGGCAATCTTTTTTCAATATGCGCAACATTTCCACACCGTTCATTTCCGGCATTCGGTAATCAGATACAATAATGTCTATATCGGCCCGACCTTTTAGATCAGCCAGAGCTTCCTGAGGAGAGTTGTAGGTTAGTAAATTCCAATCTTTTTTCCTTAGCAAACGCTTTATGGCGTAGAGGATGTTCACTTCATCATCTATAAAAGCTAATGTTGTCATTCTTCTTTACTCTCTTTATAAACGAATATTTTCAGGCTAATTTCGTTCATGGCATTAATTGATGCGAGCTTGTCAATAATGTTTTGATTTAGACTGAATCCTTTCGCAATCATCAAAATTCCCATGGCGTTATAAATATCTCGTGACACCACCATACCGGGTGCTAATTGCATCGCATCAATTTTAATTTCCTGCGCAAATTCTTCTCCCAGGCTAAACTCCTCACTGAGGGGCTCCAGGATTTTAATAACGTAGGGATCATATTTTTTCCCGGCATTGGCTTTTATAAGTTTGAAAGATTCAGTGGCATCCAAAGATATGTCTTTGAGTAATCCGGTTTGCAAACCTACAAAATCCCGTGCGATTCTGAGTATGCGCGAACCACGCGGAATAGCATTGCCTTTGAGGCGGTCAGGAAAACCCGTACCGTCAATAAGTTCCATATGACTGCGAACGAGACGTGCACTGGACTCAAGTTCAGGAATAGAGGATAAAGTCATTTCAGCGTGCAAGGGGTGGCGTTCAAACACTGCTTTGTGTTCGATAGGTATTCGCTCTTCCGGAAGCTGCAAAATTTCATCGGTGAGATTTAACTTACCCAAATCCATCAGTAGCCCCGCCTGATAAACGGATTTAATTTCATCCGCAGGCAGGTTTAACGCGGTAGCGAGTTTTCTTGCTAATTCAGCTACGTGTTTGGATTGGGATTTGTCCAGGTAGCGTCGGCTGGCAATAACCGACGAAAATAATTTTATAAAAGTTGTGTAGCTGTCTTGAAGTTGTTGGTAGACAAGTTCCAACATATCAGATGTCTGTTTTATCTCTTCGGTACGTGCAATAACCCTGCGTTCAAGTTCTTCATTAAATTTGAGTAATTTTTCATTTTGTTGTTTGGTAAGCAACAAAAGTGAAAGCTTTTCTCTTTCAAGACGTCCAATTCGCAAGCCCTGTTCAATGGTGTCGAGTAACTCCTGATCATCCCAGGGTTTGCTCAAATAGCGATAAATGCCACCGCGGTTCAACGCAGTGATAGTTGCACTTATATCGGCGTGCCCGGTTAGCAAAACTCTTAATGTCTTGGGCCAGCGCTCTTTGCATTGAGTTAAAAAGTCTGCGCCATTCATGTTGGGCATGCGCATATCAGAAATAATTACATCTATTTTTTCATCCTTAAGTATTGTTAATCCTTCTTCGGCACTTGTTGCGAAAAAGCATTGGAGCGGTTGTTTTCGCATGAGGCGTTTTAGCGACGTAAGAATGTTGTCTTCATCGTCAACGAACAACACTTTTCCCTGGATCTCCGAATCCGCATGCTCAATGGTTAGATCCTCGAATTGCGATCTTGTTGGATTACTCATTCGAATCCCCTCGCTACTAGCTTATTTTGCAGCGGAATTTACTAAAAGATTAGCATTTGCTTTTTTAGACTCAGCTGAACATCCAACTGGCCATTTCACGGCAAAGCGCCTGGCTGTCATAGACACACTCCTGAAAATCCACATCGGATAGTTCTGACTCTTTAAATAATGTGGTGACCTGAACCAAAATATCATCTGGAATTTTTTCTGCAGCATCAAGATTTCTTAAAATCATATTGCTCGCCAGGACAACAACTTTCATTTTTGGAACAGATGTGTCAGGTGAGCTGCGGAATACTGACACTATGGACTCGGGAAATTGCCAATGCTCCAATAGTACGGCCGATAGCCACCAATATTCAGTGTCAATCAGGTAGTGAATTTTTTCGTCGTTTGGTAATGAGTTTTCAGTGCGATATTTTTCAAAGCGAGTTATTAATACATCTCTAAAAAAATAATCCTGAATGATTAAATCCAAAGAGTGAAATAAGCCAATTGTAAAAGCGGTGGTGGGGTCTTGTCGGGTTTGGCGCGCAATTTTCTTCACGAGGCAGGCAACAGCCAAACTATTTCGCCATAACAAATTATAATCTATTAAGCTGTCATCTTGCCCGTGACGAAACTTTGAAAGAAGAATTAACGTATAAACCAGACCGCGAAGAGTCTCTGCACCTAACACGGAGCACGCAATTTCAATATCTTTAACCTGGCGATGTAAGCCGTAAAATGAAGAGTTTGCAATTTGCAAAACCCTTCCTGTAAGCACAGGATCTTTTAGCATCACCTTGCCGATTTTTGCCCAGTTACTTTGTGGATCATTTAAAAAACGTAATACCTCCTGCAGTGGTGCAGGTAGGGGCGGTAATTTTTTTAAATGTGTAATGAGTTCTGATTCACTGATGCTCATAAACTTTTTCCACCGTAAATTTAATCGCTTAAATATGCACTAACTAAACTATCGACAGGCACAGACATTGGATACCTGAGTTGATAATGGGAGTTATGCTGACTTTGAGTGTAGTGTTTGGCCAATAGAGTTCGTCCGCCTTGTCTGCAGAAGGTTGTTCGAGTTCTGAATAGAGTGCTTGTGTTATGTTGTCTGGCATAATGTCGTCAATCATGTTGCCGACAATAGCTTCCTGATTGACTAATTGGCGAGCATATTGATTTGCCATGACGATCAGTCCTTCGCTGGAAATTCCAAACACTGCTATAGGCATTCGATCTAGTAATTCCTGTGACAATAAAAGCGAATGCGTATTCAATGCATTCTTTTCGCGCTCTTCTCTTATTCTTTCTTCCAGGCTCGCATTGGCTTTTTTCAGTTCCTCTGCTAGAGAAATATTATTGGACTTTAAATCGTGGTAAGAAAATGCATCTCTTATATGAGCTAGAAGTTTTTCATCCTCCCAGGGTTTCAACAGAAATTTGAACACGGCGCCATCATTAATAGCGGAAGTAATACTTTCAAGTTCGGTATATCCGCTCATTACAATTCGAATAGTGTGTGGGTAACGCTCCTTAACGATTTTTAAAAAATCTGAGCCAATCATTCCCGGCATGCGTTGGTCGGACAGGATCACGGAAACCGGTTGCTTCTCAAGAATTTCCAGGCCTTCGCTACCGGAGTTAGCGGTAAGGACGCTAAAAGGTTCCTGACGGAATAAGCGGCGTAATGAACGAATAATATTTTCTTCGTCATCAACCACAAGTAATGTTTTTTCCATAGGCACAACCTGTTGATGTTACCTGGGACTGCATTGCGATACTATTAACTTAAAAGCTCAGCTGAGCCGTTCAAAAAAGTATGTAGCGGCAATTTAATTTTAAATACAGTTCCTGCGCCCATTTTGCTCACAAAACTCAAATCGCCTTTGTGCTTGTTGACAATAATGTCATAAGAAATGTTCAACCCAAGCCCTGTCCCCTGCCCAATTGGCTTTGTAGTGAAAAATGGATCAAAAATTTTTGTGTAAATTTCTTCAGGAATTCCATTACCTGTATCTTCTATTTCTATTACTGCAAAATTTTCGTCGGTAAACGTCCGTATACTGAGCAAACCGCGTTTTCCTGTCTCGCGCATGGCATGTGATGCATTTACAACCAGGTTGGAAATAACCTGGTGTAGCTGGCCGAGATTAGCGGATACCTTAGTCTCCAGCCGCAAATCCAGTTCAACATCGCAGTAATATTTTATTTCGTTATTGACCACTTTGAGTGTGGTATTGATTGCGCTATTTATATCTATTTCTGAAAAATCTTTTTCATCCACGTTATGTGAAAAGTCTTTAAGACTCTGCACAATTTCCTTAACCCGGGCTATACCTTCGCGACAATCGGAGATCACTGCGGAGAAATCTTCAGAAATAAAATCAAAGTCGAGCCGTTTCTTAATAATTAAAATTTCATTTGTTATGGCTTCGCTGGTTTCTGGCGGTAAAGTTTTTACCTTTGCGTCTATATCTGTAATTATTTGCTTAATATCGGTGAAGTATTCATCCACGCGATTGATATTGCTACCCACATAACCAATCGGGTTATTAATTTCGTGGGCCACACCAGCGGCAAGTTGGCCAATAGATGCTAACTTTTCCTGTTGAATAAGTTGCCCTTGGGTTTTTTGAAGTGCACTTAGGGATTCGGATATTTTATCGTTGGATGCTTCAAGTTCTGCCGTACGGTTTGTAATTCTATGTTCAAGGTCGTCATTCATGGTCTGGAGTTGTTCGGAGTATTGCGACAGCTCACTCACTATGAGCTCGAAACCATTTAGCACCAGAAGAAATGTCTGCATAAAATCACCCAATTCGTCATTTCGGGTTTTATCTTTTATGTTGTCTTGCTTTTTTCTTTCGGTGGCGAGTAATTGCTGCACATGTTTCCATCGCTCCTGGGAAACACTTTCGCTTAAATAAGTTGTAAAGCCGCTCACACTCATGGCTAGATGATGAATTTTCTTAAGCGGTACTAGCAACTGTTGCTTTAATGCAAAATATACAGATACGGAAAAGAACAGGATAAAAGCAACCAGATTGATAAGAAATAATTTTGTTTGTTGTAATACTTCAATGAATATAAATTTATCTGAAAAGTAAAGATGCACGCTCCCTATCTGCATTTGTTCGTAGATAATAGGTCGTTCCAGGTGATAGTTGAAAATATTTTCCCGGGGTGCTACGTCGTTAATATTTTTGGCTTTAATATCTACAACAGCGTTCCTGGCCAAACCATAATAGTGCTTTTCTTGTTGTGCTATAGAGGGTTCACTAGTTTCAAATATAACGGCAATAAGGTTTTTCTCAATTAGCAAGCTTTCTATATACTTCTGCAAATTTATATAATCCAGATTCCATACGTTGGCTGAATTACTGTTAGCGGTAAAATCAGCCATGTAATTTATTTTATTTTTAAAATCATCGTTACTTTTTCTCCAGAAAAATAAAATGTTTACGGTCATGAAAATCAAGCCAAAAAATATAAATATAGCCGTGACCAAAACTATCAGTCGAAAACCTAAACTTATTCTCAAATTTAAAAATAAATTTCTCAAAGCCTTACTCATAAGTGCTATCCAAAGGCGTACATCTACATCATTAAAGTATTCGGGTATTTGGTACTTATATGTGGATCGTTCGGTGTAAGCATGATGAATTATTGTCGCCACAATTTGCGATTTTTACATGCACTACCTCAATTAACCCTAGCATAGGTGCAAAAAAATGCTTGTTAAAAAAGCTTTATATTAGTGTTAATTACAATTAGCGTATTTGGTTAAATAAATTTCAATTTGCAATAAAAACGCAATTGTTTACAACGCAGATTATACGCACTGGATATAGTTCGGTTGGTGATTCAGGTGCCACATGTGCGCGCAGGAAATAGGGTTATGGACGCAATTTGCAGCAGCTCGTCGGTTGTTTTTTATGCGCATCAAGGTCTATTCAAAACGAAGCCAATATTCTTCGGTGCTCTGTGTCACTGAATGCTTGTAATCCTGTTTTCATTCCTCAGGTTCTTGCGTTTGTGTGATGCATGCTCGGCTGGACTCCTTTAGAATGGCGCTCACAGTGGCGTGCTGGTCTAGAACCTCATGTCTAACCGATTTTGCCCATCAGTTTGTTAGGACGGTATTCGTGAATAGTAAAAGTGAACTTTTGTCCCAGCTGCGTATTGATCGCAACGCTAACACCTCGCGTGCCGTTTGGCCCTGGGTAGCGGGTGCTGCCGCGCTGCTGTTGGTGATATTTGTTGGCTATCAGCTTTTTTCAGATGCGGCTCCTGTGCCTGTAAAAGTGCAAATGGCACGAATGGCCACCGTCGACTCATCCTCGGCTAGCGTGTTGGACTCCACGGGTTATGTTGTTGCCAGGCGCCAGGCCAATGTTTCCTCAAAGGTGACGGCGAAAGTACTTGAGGTGCTTATAGAAGAAGGTATGACGGTTGAGAAAAATCAGATTGTCGCCCGCCTTGAAGATGTCAATGCCAAGAAAAGTTTTGATGTGACCAAGGCTGAGCTTGATGCTTCTAAAGCGCAAGTAAATGAAACGCGTGCCCGTGTCACCGAAGCAAAATTAAATTTCGACCGTAACAATACCTTGATGCAAAAGCAGTTAGTCAGCCAATCGGCATTTGATTCTGCCAAGGCGAATTACGATTCGTTGAGAGCCCAACTTAGGAATCGTGAAGAGATGGTGAACGTTAGCGAAAAATTACTCGCACAACAAAAACAAAATTTAGATGACTATATTTTGCGCGCACCTTTTTCCGGTGTGGTGATTGCCAAAACCTCCCAGCCCGGTGAAATGATTTCTCCTATATCTGCAGGCAGTGGTTTTACGCGTACTGGTATTTGCACATTGGTTGATATGACTTCTTTGGAAATTGAAGTCGATGTTAATGAATCTTACATACAACGTGTGCATGCAGGGCAATTGGCCGAGGCTGTGCTTGAGGCTTATCCCGAATGGAAAATTCCTGCAAAAGTTGCTGCCATTATTCCAACTGCTGATCGTCAAAAAGCAACCGTTAAAGTTCGTGTTGCTTTTCAAAGTCTTGATCCACGTATTTTGCCGGACATGGGTGTGAAGGTGTCTTTCTTAAATCCCGAACCTGTGGAAAAACCAAAACCCAAAGAGCCCTTGGGAATTCGTGTTCCTATAACCGCGGTGCGTTCGGTTGACGAAAATAAATTTATATTTGTTGTTAAAGACGGCGTTTTGCAGCAGCGAAAAGTAAAACTTAATGCGAGCTATGGCAGTGATGTCTATATCTCGGAGGGGCTGAGCGCCGGTGAAGATTTTGTAGTGGAAGTGTCACCGCAGTTAAAAAATGGAACCAAAGTGATTCAGGAATAACATACAAAATGCGCAGCTCACACTGCGCATTTTTTTTCTTCGTTGCAAGGGGAGGGAATATGTCAAGTTCTACCGCGTCGAATATAGATACTCAAGTTGAAAATGATGTTTTAGTGAGTTTAAAAAACATCACCAAAACCTATAAAAAGGGTAAAGAGTTAGTACCTGTTCTAACTGACATGAATCTTGAAATTAAGCTCGGTGATTTTGTAGCGCTCATGGGGCCCTCAGGCTCTGGTAAAACAACGCTTTTAAATTTGTTGGGTGGGCTTGATAGTCCAACATCCGGCGAGCTAATGATTGCAGGCCAACGTATCGATAAATTCTCGGCAGGTCAGCTCACTAAATGGCGCGCACAAAACGTCGGTTTTATTTTTCAATTCTACAATTTAATGCCGGTGCTGACTGCCGAGAAAAATGTCGAATTGCCATTGTTGCTAACCAATCTTTCCAGCAAAGAGCGCAAACTTCATGTTGCGGCTGCATTGGATTTGGTCGGCTTAAGTGAGCGCGCTAAGCATTACCCGCGCGAATTATCGGGCGGCCAGGAGCAGCGCGTTGCTATTGCTCGTGCATTGGTGAGCGACCCCAATTTATTATTGTGCGATGAGCCCACCGGTGATTTGGATCGTACAACGGCTGACGAAATTCTCGCGCTCATGCAAGAGCTCAATCAGCATCAACAGAAAACCATTGTTATGGTTACCCACGATCCTCGTGCAGCAGATCATGCTCGTCGCACTTTGCATCTCGATAAAGGCCAACTTCTTAAAGAATAAGCAAAAGAGAGGTGTGAAATGAAATATTTTTATTTTATTTATAAAAATCTAACACGCAAAAAAGTACGCACCACCTTGACCGTTTTGTCGATTATGGTCGCATTTCTATTATTTGGTCTCTTGCGCTCATTGAGCACGGCCTTTGACGGCGGCGCCAAAATTGCTGGTGAAGATCGTCTAGTTACTATCAATAAAGTCACTCTGATATTACCGCTACCCTATAGCTACCTGAATAAAGTTAAAGCATTGGAAGGCGTGGATACTGTGACCATGGCGAACTGGTTCGGTGGTTACTATCAAGATAAAAAAAATCAGTTTCCGCAATTTCCTGTGAATGCCGAAGAGTATTTTGACATTTATAAAGACGCTTTGGTTTTGCCACCTGAACAATTAAAGGCCTGGAAAGCTAACCGGGTAGGGGCTGTAGTAGGCAGTGGCCTGGCTGCAAAATACCATTGGAAACTCGGTGACCGTATCCCTTTGATAGGTATGTTTGCGCAAAAAAATGGAAGCACCGCCTGGGAATTCGTTATTGAAGGTATATTCAATGAAAAAGCCTCTGGGGGCCGTGAAAATGCCATGTTTTTTCACTACGATTATTTTGATAAAGCACGGCAGTTCGGTGAGGGCACTATAGGGTGGATGATAATTAAAGTTAAAAATCCAAAAGAGTCTGCACGCGTTGCAGCGGCTGTGGATGCCTTGTTTGTAAATTCTGCTGCTGAAACCAAAACCGATAGTGAAAAAGAATTTTCAAAATCATTTGCCAAACAATTCGGTGATATAGGTTTAATCACCACCTTAATTTTAAGCGCGGTATTTTTTACGATGTTACTGGTGGCGGGCAACTCCATGGCGCAAAGTTTTCGTGAGCGC
Organism: uncultured Gammaproteobacteria bacterium; assembly: GCA_966096785.1. GTDB lineage: Bacteria > Pseudomonadota > Gammaproteobacteria > Pseudomonadales > Cellvibrionaceae > Cellvibrio. The sequence continues at coordinate 17,458 of CBHTVU010000049.1, forward strand.
ATCCCGGAATTTGCGATTTTAAAAACCCTGGGATTTTCTGACATCGCCGTCATGCTCATGGTGTTGAGCGAAGCCATTTTAATTTGCGTGCTCGGCGGTGTGTTGGGCTTGGGGCTCGCGAAATTAATCCTGGTCGCTAACGCGGAAAAAATTGCAGGCACGCTACCTGGGTTAGATATGTCACCTGGCATAATACTCGCAGGTTTGTGCTGGGTATTGGCGTTAGGTTTTATTACCGGAGCTATACCAGCCATACAAGGGCTGCGCCTGAATATCATTAGCGCGCTAAGGAGGAATTAAACATGCTATTAAATTGGCTTACGCAGATATTTATCGTGAGTGTGATGAATTTGCGCAATATCGGGCAGCGTCTCGGCACTTCACTGGTTGCTATTTTCGGAGTCGCTTGTGTGGTTGGTGTGTTCATCGGAGTCTTGTCCATGGCGGCAGGGTTTCAGCGCACCATGACCAGTGCAACATCGGAAAACTCCATCATAATTATGCGCGCTGGTGCAACATCGGAAATGAGCAGCGGTTTGAGTTACGAGCAGTCGCAATTAGTTGCCAATATGCCGGGTATAAAAAAAGAAGGGGATACTCCTCTGGCGTCCGCGGAATTATTTGTGGTGGTGGATATCAATAAAAAATCTACCAACTCTTCAGCGAATGTGTCCTTGCGTGGTGTACAGGAGACGGCATTTAAGGTTCGCGATAATTTCAAAATAATTGAAGGCCGCCAATTTGAACCTGGCAAGAACGAATTAATTGTCGGTCGCGCTGCGCAAAAACAATTTAATGATTTGGCCTTAGGTTCTAGCATCAAATTTGGTCAAACTGTGTGGCAAGTTGTAGGCGTTTTTGAAGCGGGAGGAAGCCTTGCTGAATCTGAATTGTGGTGCGATGCGAAAATTTTGCAGGCAGTCTACAGACGCGGTAACAGTTATCAAACCATCCGTGCGAAATTGGAAAATGCAAAATCGCTGGATACTTTGAAGGATGCGATTGTTGCAGATCCAAAACTGAATCTGGATGTTCGATTTGAAAGCGAATATCTGGCAGAACAATCGGTGGCCTTGAGCACCTTTATTAAAGTCATCGGTTATCCCTTGGCAATTATTATGGCCTTGGGAGCAATTTTCGGCGCGATCAACACCATGTATACCTCGGTATCTGCACGTACTCGGGAAATTGCTACTTTGCGCGCTTTGGGTTTTGGTGCTTTTCCTGTCGCGGTGTCAACATTATTTGAGTCTTTAGTATTGGCGTTTATTGGTGGCGCAATTGGATCTGTAATCGTTTATTTTTTATTTAACGGTTATACAGTCTCCACCTTAAATTTTTCCAGCTTTAGTCAGGTGGTATTTGATTTTGCGGTAACGCCAACTTTATTAAAGCAGGGCGTTATTTTTGCGGCAGTTATAGGTTTTATCGGCGGATTATTTCCCGCAATACGTGCGGCCCGTCTCCCCGTTGCAACTGCATTGCGCGATAGCAACTAGTCGTGTCAAAAGGGCCGCGAAATATCGCGGCTTTTATTTTCCATTTTGTCGTAATTTAGGTTTCGGAATTGGCACAAGTACCCAGGGTAGCTCATGAAAGACCTTAAGCCAACCTCATTTGATATAGCTTACCGTGCAGGCGTTTCGCAATCGACTGTATCGAGAGCCTTACGTGACAGCCCCTTGGTAAATCTTGAAACACGTTTAAAAGTTCAGGCGATAGCAAAAGAATTAAATTATAAAGTTGATAAAAACGCGCGTAACCTCCGCTCGCAAGAAACAAAAACCGTAGCGCTCCTGTTATGTGAAGATCATGGTACTGGCGACTCCTTAATTAATCCGTTTTTTCTCTCTATGCTGGGTAGCATCACTCGCGCAACTGCCAAACGCGGATACGATTTATTAATTTCCTTCCAGCAATTTAGTGACGATTGGCATGCAGACTATGAAGACGCTAATCGTGCCGATGGAATTATTTTTCTTGGTTATGGTGACTACGAAAGCTTCGTAAAAAAATTAACCTATCTCACCGAGGTGGGGGCACACTTTATTGTTTGGGGCCCTGTTCTCGAAGGGCAGCCAGGAGTTTCCATAGGTTGTGAAAATTTTAACGGCGCTTTTATGGCTACCGAGCATCTAATAAAACTTGGCCGAAAAAATATTGCGTTTCTGGGCGACGTGTCGGATCACAGCCCTGAATTTGAATTGCGTTACAAAGGTTACGCAAAGGCGTTGGAAGAGGCGGGCATAGCATTGGACTCCCGCTTACAAATTAACGCTGAAACGTCAGAACAAGAAGGTTACAACGCAACGCGTACTCTGCTACAAAAATCTAATTCAGTGGACGCCATAGTTGGTGCAAGCGATTTAATCGCCATAGGTGCTATCAAAGCCATTGAAGAAGCGGGTATGCGAGTTTCTGATGACGTAGCTGTCATGGGGTTCGACGATATTCCAATGGCATCCTACACCCATCCACCGCTTTCAACCGTACAACAAAACACGACTTTGGCGGGTGAGCTATTGGTAGAAAGTCTGCTGAAAAAAGTTAAAGGTGAACCAGTGGAATCTATGTTGCTGCCAGCAAAATTAGTTATTCGCGGTTCTTGTGGCGCGAGCCGGGCAAAAACGAAATGAAAATTAATTAATGACCACCCGCTATATTTAATTCTGTTGTCTCACCTTTATCCTGCACAAAATATACTGCGATCGCGCCGAGTGTCATTGAGATTCCCGCTACAAAGATAATATTAATCGCGTGATTGTCGAAACAATATTTGAGGATTTGGCCAGCCACCAAACCGGAAATAATTTGCGGTGCGGCTATGGTGAAATTAAATATGCCCATGTACACGCCGGTTTTGTCGGCGGGTAGTGAGCTGGAGAGAATCGCATAAGGCATTGCTAAAATAGCCGCCCATGCTATTCCCACTCCTGCCATGGGTAATAACAAATTTAGAGCACCTTGAGGTACATCAATTTGTGTAGTCAATAAATTGACGTGCACTATTTCTGTGTTTTGAAATAAGAAAAAGCTAAAATAACCTACGCCACCTGCGAATAACGACAAAGAGTATGTTAACTTTCTGCCAAGTTGTTTGGCGACGCGAGTTAACACAATTGAAAAAAGCGCCGCAAAAAGTGAATAGGCGGCGAAAATAATTCCGACCCAATCTCCCGCAGCACCTTTAGCCGCCGATATTTCTGCGGGTATAACGTCAATAGTTTGTAAATAAATTGGATCAAACCATTTTACATCTACACCCCAAATAGTTTGTGTGATTGCCGGTGTTGAATAAACCCACATAATAAATAATGCAAACCACGAAAAAAATTGCACCAGCGCCAACTGCCGCATGGCTTTTGGCATGTGAATAAATAATTGCCAGAATATTTTAAATTCCGCAATAAATGATTTTTTTACGGTGATTTGAGTCGTGAAATTTTTGTAGCGATTGTACTCATCCGGCGCAGATTCGCGCGTGCGGACG
>CBHTVU010000050.1:0-20887 GCA_966096785.1 uncultured Gammaproteobacteria bacterium
ATCTATTACCGTTTAAAAACGCGACTGAAAACGTAGCCCTGCCTCTGTATTATCAGGGTGTGAGTCGCAAGGAGCGGAACATGCGCGCCGCTAAATATTTAGAGATGGTTGGCCTGGATCATCGCGCTAATTTTATGCCCAATGAATTATCTGGTGGCCAGAAGCAGCGTGTTGCTATTGCACGCGCACTGGTGACTAATCCAAAAGTTATTTTAGCGGACGAACCCACAGGAGCGTTGGATAGCCAAACTACTCATGAAGTTATGGCCCTCATTAAACAAATCCATTCACTCGGCAACACTATTATCATAGTCACACATGAGCAAGATATTGCCGATCAAACCCAGCGTCAAATTATTTTAAAAGATGGTTTGATTGTACCGGCGAAGCATTCTGTGAAAAACGAAAAAGATCATAGCGATCAGGACGAAGAAGAGATTTTGGGTTAACGATTATGTTTGATGGATTGCAGGAAATTCTTTACAGCTTGCGACAAAACAAACTGAGAACCATGATTACAGGTTTCGGTGTGTTTTGGGGAATTTTTATGCTCATTATAATGCTGGGTTCTGGCCAAGGCATGCGAAATGGGGCGGAACAAGGTTTTGGTAATATCGCTACTGATACCATTTCATTTAATGGGGGTGTTACCAAGCTGGCATACGCGGGTACAAAAATTGGTTCCTTGATAAGACTTACGCAAGAGGATTTACAGATAGTCAAAAATAGCTTCCGTGATATCCGCTATATAGCCACCGAAAATAAATCTGGAAATGTGCAGGTTGAGCGCAATAAAGCCACGGGTAGTTTTCAGCTTTACGGTATTGATAACGATTATTTTCTTATCAAAGAAAAATTGCCGTTTCTTGCAGGTAGAAAATTAAACGAGATTGATCATCGGGAAAATCGCAAATCCGCCGTTATTGGCAAACCGGTTGCTGAACGTTTATTCGGAGACGTGAAGAGTGCGCCGGGTAATGATATAAAATTAAATGGTATTTATTTTAAGGTCATTGCTGTATTTGATGATGACGACCAAATGGGGACGGCCGCAAATCGTATTTATATCCCCCTATCAACTTTTAAAACGGTGTTTCGTTATGACACCTACGTGGATTCAATGTTTGTTCGACCACAACCCGACGCCAACGGTATAGAACTGGAAGAGAAAATCCTGAAATTGCTTAAAGAGCGGCATAAGGTATCGCCAGAAGATAATCGCGGTGTTTCATCTTTTAATCGCGCAAAAAATCTTGAAGGGCTAAATAAAGTTTTTTTTGGCATAAATACGCTTATCTGGTTCGTCGGCATAGGCACTCTGATGGCAGGTATTGTCGGCGTAAGTAATATCATGATTATTACAGTGAAAGAGCGCACGCGTGAAATTGGTATTCGCAAAGCTTTAGGTGCAACTCCCCGGGGAATTGTTTCCACACTTATTATGGAATCCATTCTCGTGACAACTATATCGGGGTATATAGGCTTGGTGCTTGGTGTTGGACTATTGGAATTGGTTTCTCTGGGTCTCGAAAAATCCGGCGCAAAAATGATGTTCTTCAAGCATCCAGAAGTTGATTTTAAATTAGCGGTAACGGCAATTATTATTTTAGTGACTGTTGGTGCTATAGCTGGATTTATTCCTGCGGCGCGCGCGGCGCGCGTCTCACCTATTGAAGCCATGAAGCAGGAATAAACATGTTTTTCGATTTGGATAAATGGCAAGAAATCTGGTTTTCACTACAACGGCATAAGCTGCGGACAACCTTAACTGCTTTCGGTGTTTTTTGGGGAATATTTATGTTAAGCCTGCTGATTGGAGCAGGCCGTGGCTTGGAAAACAGTGCGACCCAAACTCTAAAACAAATGCCTAATGCTATTTTTATTTGGGTTCAAAATCCAACACAAATGCCGTTTCAGGGGAAGCCCATAGGCCGCTGGATACAGTTAAAAGATGACGACATTAACTATTTAAAATTAAAGTTAAATAGCATCGACAAAATTTACGCGCAAAATAGTGTAGGTCGCTGGAGTGGATCTCCTGCCTATACGACCTACAAAACAAATAGCGGAAGTTATTCAATAGAGGGTTCGTATCAAGGCCTTGAATCAATGCATCAAATTGAAATGTCGGAAGGGCGTGGCTTTAATGAGGCAGATGAAACTGAACGCCGCAAAGTGGTCATCATAGGGAAAAAAGTAAAAGAAAATTTATTCAAAGCTGGTGAAACGGCGATTGGTAATTTTATAAATGTAGCAGGTATTAATTTTCAGATCATTGGCGTTTTTAAAAGCAGCAATGTGGGTGCAGACGAATCCGACACCGAAAAACTCTACATGCCGAATGCTTCCCTACGATATTCATTCAATCAATTGACCACAATTGGCAGTATTCTGATTGTTCCTAAACCGGATTTTGACGCTTATGTAATTCAAGACGAAGCGATCAAATTATTGGTGGAGCGCCACCAATTGCACCCGAGCGATAGCGCTGTTTTTGGCAAATTTAATATGCAAAAAATATTTGACCAGGTTTTTGGATTGTTTACTGGAATAAGTGTTTTTAGTTGGATAGTTGCAATCGGAACTATTATGGCCGGTGCCGTGGGCGTCAGTAATATTATGCTCATTGTCGTAAAAGAGAGAACGCGCGAAATAGGTTTGCGTAAAGCCCTGGGTGCGACACCTGCATCAATCATCAGGATGATTATTCAAGAGTCTATGGTTATCACTATTATTGCTGGCTATTCAGGTTTAGTAGCCGGTGTGCTGTTTTTGGAGCTGGCCAATAAGATCATATCCATGAGTGGCAACGACGCATTCAAGGATCTTTCAATGGATCTCCACACCGGAGTTGTTGCCTTAATTGTATTGGTGACTGCCGGACTCATTGCTGCATTATTACCTGCGTTAAAAGCAGCAAAAGTTAACCCGATCACTGCTTTACAAGATGAGTAATTTTTAGATCAATTGGAATTAAATAAATGAAAAAGATATTAAGTTATGGAGTGATAATAATAATTTTGCTTGTGTTTGTTGGCACCGCAATATTTTTATTTAATAAATCCCAAGCAAAACCCCAAAGCTATACAATAGATACCGTAATCAATACAACGATTGTCAAGAAAACAGTCGCGACCGGGAAGGTTATTCCGCGTCGTGAAATTGAAGTTAAGTCCCAAGTGTCGGGTGTTGTAGAAAAAGTCTATGTGGTAGCGGGTCAGACAGTCAAAAAGGGCGACATAATTGCAAAAATTACCTTGCGTCCAAGTATGCTTAACGTGAACTCTGCTGAATCGCAAGTACAAAGTGCAAAAATCAATTTGCAAAATTCGGAAGATGAATACAATCGCCAGAAAAAATTATTTGCGCAAAAGCTTGTTTCCGAATCTGAATACAATAAATTTTTAGTTTCCTATAATTTGCAACGTGAAGCCTTAAGCAATGCTGAAAACAATTTGCTGTTATTAAAATCCGGTGTGACAAAAAACTCTGACAAGGTTTCCAACCTTATTCCTGCGACAGTTGATGGCATGATACTGGATGTTCCTAATAAAGAAGGTGCTTTCATCGTCGAAACAAGCACGTTTCAATCAGGTACATCGCTTGCTGCACTTGCAGATATGAACGATATGATTTTTGAAGGTTTGGTGGACGAATCAGAAGTAGGAAAACTTCGCGAAGGTATGGAGCTGCTATTAAATATAGGTGCGTTACAAGGAAAGCCTTTTACTGCAACTCTTGAATATATCTCTCCAAAAGGTGTAACTGACCAAGGCACCATAAAATTTCAGATTCGCGCAGCAGTTAAGCTGAACAAGGATTTATTTTTGCGGGCTAACTACAGTGCTAACGCCGACATAGTGCTGGAAAAGAAAGAAAATGTTGTGACTATCAATGAAGGTAATTTGATCATCGAAGATAAAGCCAATTTTGTCGAGGTTGAAACTGGCCCACAAAAGTTTGAGAAGCGTGAAGTCAAAACTGGCGTATCTGACGGTATAAATATTGAAATCGTGTCGGGATTGAAGGTCGGCGAGAAAATAAAACATCGCTAATTCTCATTCCTGAGCTTCTAAAAGCATCGGTTAGCTACCGATGCTTTTTTTATAGGTAATGCTCGGCTATGATGCGTAAAACCTAAAAAGTAAACCTCCGGACACTTTCTGGAAGGTGCCTAATTCGTTATTACACTTCAATTCAGGATTCATCATGAAAAAGTTATGCATACTTGCTATTAGCCTGTTGGCGCTCCCCGTTTTGGCCGATAACAACCGTGGATTCTATGCGGGCATTGGCGGCGTAACGATTAAAGACGAGCAGGACGGGGTAGATAACGTCAGCCGAATTCGTGGGGTGGAGTTGTTTGGCGGCTACAAATATAACGCTGCGCTAGGCGGGGAGTTGCGAATTGGTAGCGGTCTGAAAAGCGGTACAAGTACTAGCTATGCTGACGCGGATGGAGCCATACTGAGCGGGAACCTTGAACGTGAAATTGATTCCTATCAAAGTATCTATTACAAACCAGAGCTGGTTAATGATGAAGCCAAACTCTATGCGTTGCTCGGTTACACGCACCTTAGCTCGTCGGGTAAGGTAACTGCCAAAGACGGAACCGTGGTTTATGATATAGATGATTCAGCCTCAGGTTTTTCATACGGAATAGGTGTTGGCTTTGTTATCGATGAACACTTCAACGTTAACCTGGAATATAGAAACATTTGTAAGGAAATCAGTAACAAGCCTAATTTGGCGAGCATAAATATAGATTATCGCTTTTAAATACCTGTGACCTGGAAACCTTGCTAACTGGGGTTTCCAGGTTACAAATCTGCAAATACACCAGAGTTTATGGGTTTTTATTGTCACTCAAGAGCGTTTGAGTGGGAACTCACAAAAGATTACAGATTTAGCCAGGGTTTGGCGGTATAACTAACATGTTATGCGTCTAAGGGCCAAATCATGTCGATTGCTAAATCACACTCCTTCTTTAAATACACCTTTTTAATTTGCCTTTTCACGTTTTGTTCAAGTGTCATAGCACAGTCGCCGCCTCCCTCTGAAAAATCCAATTGGCAATTGAGTATTGCACTGGGAGCTGGTGTTCGCACCAATCCGGTAATGGACAATGGCAACATTCCCCTCATAGTACTTCCGCAGGTTAGCTATCAGGGCGAGCGCTTTTTTATCCAAAATCTCGATTTCGGTTATAGCGTTTTTGAGGATGATGACCAACAAATAAATTTGTTGCTGACCCCCAGTTACGATCAGGTTTTTTTTAGAGATTCTGGTATCAATAATTTTATTGAGACCGAAGGATTTGCGAGTTCGACAAAAAGTACTCCTACTGTGGAGCTCGTAAGCCACGCTATCGATAAAGGTCGTTTACACGATCGGCGTATGGCTGGCCTGGCGGGAATCGAATATAGCCAAATCTGGAGTGGTCTGGACTTTCAATTACAAATACTGCGGGAAATTACCAACTACTATGATGGTAACGAAATACGAATTGCTATTAGCAAAGGTATTCGCATGGGTAAAAATGATGTCAAATTAACTCTCGGTGCCAATTGGCAAGATGCCGCCACGTTGAATTATTTTTATGGTCTGACGGAGACAGAAGCGCTTGGTAATTCCCCTTACCATGCAGATGAGGGTGTGACACGATTACTGAGATTGGATTGGAATTATGACATTGATGAACGTTGGAGCTTAAGGTTTTTTGCCAGCTATCGCCATCTCAGCCATTCAATATCGGTTAGTCCTTTGGTGACGAGCAATAACGTAATAACAGCATTCGCTGGGGGGGTGTACCATTTTTAATGGGAGGCACCTCATAATTATAAGCACCATCACTTGCTGTTTTTCTCTAAATAAAACCGCCTTCGCCAAGGATATATTGGGTCCGATTCAATTAACAATGAAACCAACAATTTGTGTTTTGTCAGAAACCGAATCACATTGTGAAGACGTTTTGGTTGCTGAATGGAGAGCGGAGGATGATCAACATTATTCACCTTGTTTATTTCAGATTGATAACACCAAACCTATTGAGTGTTGGAAGGACGTAAATTTCGGCGTTGTAAAATTTACCAAAATCATTTCGTCCACAACCACATTTGAATTGCGGGATTTAAACAACCAAACATTAGACCAGCAAGTATTTAAGGTGATAAACGTACGAAAAAAAATTCAACGTTCGCGTAGGAATCCCTGGAGCTTTTTTTAGAGGACTAGCTATGACCAATCATATTTTGTTAGTTGAAGATGATCGTCGACTTGCTGAGTTGGTAAAAGACTATCTCGAAAACAGTGAGTTTATTGTCACCATAGAAGGCAATGGAAATAGGGTGTTACGCCAATTTCAACAGTTAAATCCAACACTGATCATTCTTGACTTAACTCTCCCCGGAAAAGATGGTTTGACGATTTGCCAGGAGTTACGAGCAACCTACCGTGGGCCGATTTTAATGTTGACGGCGCGCAATGAAGATGTTGATCAAGTATTAGGTTTAGAATTTGGTGCCGACGATTATGTAATAAAACCGGTAGAACCCAGGGTATTATTGGCCAGGGTAAGGGCACTCATGCGTCGCTATTATCAGCCAGAAAATACCGAGCAGGAAAATATTGTCTTCGATCATTTAATGATTCAACCAACCGCTCGCAAAGTACAATTAAATGATGAAGACATTAACTTATCCAGCCATGAATTTGATTTGCTAGTTGCTCTCGCAAAACATGCCGGCCAAGTTATAGGACGCGAATATCTTTTCAATCAAATTTACAATCGAGAGTATGATGGCCTTGACCGCACAATAGATGTTCGTATTTCACAATTGCGAAAAAAACTGCATGATAATTCTGAAAGTCCCACGCGTATAAAAACTATCTGGGGAAAGGGCTATCTTTTTGTAGCAAATGCATGGAGCTAAAAAATGAACCGTGCTTTTGTCTCGCTTTACCTCATTATTGTTTTATCCATTGTATTGTTGGGGCTTGTTTTAAATAAATTTTGGGACGAATTAAATCCACTTGTCGCAGTTGACCCTGCAGTAGCCGATCTTATTACGCTGATCGAACAATCCCTTGAACATAATCAGAATACGAGTAAAAAAGAATTACCGCTCGCTTTTCGGACAGATTTAAATTATCACGTTGAACTTGTTTCCATTTCAAATTTTTCGAAAACGGATATCGCAAATAAAATAAAAGAGGGAAATATCGTTAACGTAAGTGATGACCGTACACATTATTTTTATAAACGATTGGAAAATTCAGATGATGTATTAATGCTCACAAATACATTGGAAGAAGATAACCGAAACGCTATATATATAGGTTTTATCCTATTGTTTTACGCCGCTATTGCAGGAATGATTTTTTTATGGGTTTGGCCTTTGGCCCGCGATCTCACCCTTATGGGATTACATACGCAACAAATTGGAAAAGATGACCAACCTGCAAAAATCGATATATCTCCTCGTTCGGTACTTTATCCATTTGCAAATACGTTTAATGTCATGGCAAAGAGACTTAACGAAATATTGCGCTCACAAAAGGAAATGACGCTTGCTGTTTCACATGAATTACGAACGCCTTTGGCACGCATGAAGTTTGCTCTTGCTATGACGGAAGATCAACCTATGCCGATTTTATTGCAGCGGCAGTTTTCCAATATCAGTAAAGATATATTGGAAATGGAGTCACTGATTAATTCATTTTTAGCCTACGCAGGTTTCGACCATCAATCGCAGCAATTGAATCAGTGCGAAGGTTATATTCAGGATTTAATTCAAGAAATTATCGTGCGGTTATTAAATAAAGAGACCGATCATATTAATATCGAAATCAATGACGAAACTAATGGGCAAGCCATAAGTTGCGAATGGTCGCTAATGCAAACTGCCATTCAAAATTTAATTCATAATGCGCTCGGCTATGCGAACACTACAATTCTTGTCTCTATTAAAATTCAAACCGAACATTTTTTAATTGAAGTTGAAGATGATGGGCCAGGTGTACCTGAGGACCAACGAACTCGTATATTTGAGTCATTTGTCCGTATTTACAGTGAGCTAACGAACAGAAGCGGTTTTGGGCTCGGGCTAGCATTGACGAAGCGCATAATGGAGTGGCATTTAGGATCTGTTATTTATTCTTCGTCTTCCCTTGGTGGTGCAAAATTTAGCCTTAAATGGCCAAGGTAGAGGATTGAGCTGTCCTAAATATCCTCGAAAAATGCGTTTTTAGTAGTGTTGAGATCTAAAACACATCTAAAAATTGACTTTTTATAGTTAGTTGAAGGAAAAATAGCGCCCAGTTATGATTCAAAGTTTTAACGACATGTCTTTTGAAGCTTTATGCGTCATAGATTTGAAGTTAAACGCAGGATTAGGCTGAAATAGCGCTTTTCATGGTCTGTAAGAGCAGCTACTATAGCCCCGTTTTTTAGGGGGCAGCATGTCTGCTCATGCTTAAATTAAAATAACCTAAAAAATTGTCAGGGTGTGTTAATAAAGCCTGTTGGCCCAGAAACATAGCTATACTGCTAGGTCTAAGGTTAAATGCTTTGGAAACACAATCCGTGAGATTGTAGATACAAATGCCAAAACAACGGATTCGTTTGTACTGCGATGTCATTTTTGCAGGTGAAATTCAGAAGGTGGCAGCTAAGTTATGTCATATCACGCCAAAAAAAGTGCGGGACAACGTTCTACGGGTCTTATTATCGTAGTTGTTTTCCATGCTCTTCTTATATGGGGTCTGGCCGCTGGTCTAGATCGCGAAATTGTTAAGAATGCTATTGAAATTCTCAAGGCAGATGTGAAGGAGGAGGAAATTGTAAAAGAAGAACTTCCGCCGCCGCCGCCGCCAGATGTAAAACCACCACCACCAGATTTCGTACCACCACCATCGCTTGACTTTGTTCCAGATACACCTGCGCCAGCTGCTATTGTGGCTGTGCAAAAAGAAGTGAAAAAAGTTGAAGCGCCGGTAAACCAGACCAAAGCAAAAATTGGCCCTAAAGGGTATACCAAACCTCCTTATCCTCCTCAATCAGTGCGTTTAGGAGAAACAGGCACGACTGGGTTAAATCTCTTAATCGGAGAAGATGGCAAAGTTGCTGATGTCCAAATTGCATCTTCCAGTGGTTCAGAGCGCTTGGATGAGGCCGCCAAAAATCAAGCACTGCGGTCATGGAAATTTATACCATGTATGGTCGGTGATAAACCGGTTTCATGTTGGTTACCACTTAAATGGGTGTGGAAACTCGAAGACGCGAAATAAATCCTTCGGGTACTCTTCTTTAGTCTGACAAAAATAGATCTTTTAAATTACGTTAACTGCAGGGTTCGAAAAATGTTAAAAAAACTTTCATCTGTTTTGATTTTGGCGTTGGCTTTAGGTGGTCAGCATTTCGTAGTAAGTTCAGCTTTTGCTCAAGACTCAGCTGCTCCTGCAGAATCTGCTGCTCCAGCTGAAGCAGCACCAGCAGAAGCAGCACCTGCTCCCGAGGCCGCGTCTCAAACGTCTGACGCGTCAACCGCAATCGATGCTGCAAACGAAGGAACAGTAGAAAAAGAAACTCCTTATGGTATGGGCAAGTTGTGGCATGAAGGTGATGCTGTAACTAAAACCGTATTGGTTCTGATGATCCTTATGTCTGCATCTACTTGGTACATTGCAGCTATCAAATTAATGATTCAATCAAAATTATTCAGCCAGGCTACTGCAGCACGCAAAGTTTGGGACGCCAAAACATTGCAAGAAGGTGTTAACAATCTCAAATCAGACAGCGCGTTTCGCTCTGTTGCTGAGGATGGTTTGAAAGCACTTAAACACCATGATGGCAAGTTAACTGACAAGATTGACCTTGAGTCTTGGGTTAGCCTATCAGTTCAGCGTGGCGTGGCGGCTATCACCAATGATTTGCAAACAGGCATGGCAGTTTTGGCAACAGTAGCATCTACCTCTCCATTCGTAGGATTGTTCGGTACTGTATGGGGTATTTACCATGCGTTGATTGCAATTGCGCAGTCTGGCCAGCCGTCAATCGATAAAGTAGCGGGTCCAGTAGGTGAAGCATTGATTATGACTGCGATCGGTTTGGGTGTAGCGGTTCCTGCGGTATTCCTCTACAACTGGTTGGTTCGTCGTAACAAAGTTGCTAGCGAATATTTGAATGCTTTTGCTGCTGACGTTCATGCATACCTTATTGTAGGTGTTCATGGCGGCGACAAGTAATTTTACAATAACGGTTAATACCTGATATCTGATTCGAATTTGGATTTTTTCTCAAATTTTCGAGTCAGATATAAGTAAAAACTTGCAGCGCGAGGTAATAAAAAATGGCAATGAATATTTCCGACGGCGAAGGCGCCGAGTTAAATTCAACAATTAACACGACCCCATTGGTTGATGTTATGTTGGTTTTGCTCATCGTGTTCCTGATCGCCGTACCTGTAGTTCTAAAAACTGTTCCGGTACAACTTCCAAACGTATCGAATATTCCAACTCAGTCCAAACCTGAGAATGTTGTTATTTCAGTGGATGCAGAAGGTGAGACCTATTGGAATAACGTTCCAATTACCAAAGAAGAAATGCTTGCGAAGCTCCGGATAGAGGCTCCTAAAAAGCCACAACCTGAAGTGCATATACGCGGTGACAGAACTGCCCGTTACGAACCTGTAGGTCGCGTAGTAGCTTACTGCCAAAAAGCGGGTATTGTTCGTGTTGGTTTTATTACATCTCCTGAACACATTTAATTTGTGGTCCACACTAAAGGTAATTCATCATGGGTATGAATGTAGGTAGTGGAAGCGAAGGCGATATGATGGTGGAGATGAACACCACCCCTCTTATCGATTTGATGCTTGTACTCATCGTAATGTTAATTATGTCGCTTCCACCGCAAACACATGCGGTAAAGTTAGATATGCCAGTGACTACTCCACCGGAAAAGCCTGTACCTCCACCAGTTATTGATATCGTGGTTGACTTTGATGGTTCGATTTATTGGAACTCGGAGCTAATTACATCGGGTACTCAGTTGCAAGGTTATTTAAAATCAGCAGCACATGCTGAGCCTCGACCAGAGATTCACCTGAAGCCTAACAAATTAGCAAAATATGATTATGTTGCTAAGGTGTTGGCGACAGCACAGCGTTTGGGTGTTAAAAATATCGGTATTTTGGGTAACGAAGCGCTGGAATAATTCCGGCGCTTTTTTCATTGGGCATAATTGCTGTAATCAGTAAACGTAATTGGTAGATATAGTTATGTGTGTGAAGAAAAATCTATTCGGAATAGCTAAATCAGTTTCATTCGTGGTGGCATTAACTACCGGCTTAACTACTGTATCAGCAGTTTTTGCACCCGTTGTTATGGCTGCTGAAAAAGGTCAGCAACTTAGCTCAAAGATGAAACCTCTGGGTGAAGCCGACAAATTAATGAAGGAAAAGAAATTTAAGGAAGCATTAGCGGTAATTAATGAAAAAGTGGTTCCTATTCAAGGTAAAACACCTTACGAAGAAACCGTAACTAATGAATTAAAAGCATCCTGTTTAGCGCAGTTGAAAGATTACGCTGGTGTAGCGAAAGTTTATGAAACTATGCTGGCTGCAAATCAGGTTCCTGCTGATCAAGTTGGTCAAAGATTAAATACACTTGCAGAAATTTATTTCTCTCTCGGTGACTATTCAAAAACAATTGATAGCTACGAAAGATATTTGAAATCCTATCCAGCAACTTCTGAAGTTACTTCAGGATTAATGCAGGCATATTATAAAAAAGGTGATTATAAAAACTCTGCTGAGTATGCTCAAAAATTAATTAAGCAAGCAGAGCAAGCCAAAAAACCAGTGGATCAAGTTTGGTTGAAAATATTAGGCTTCAGTTATTCAAAACTGGGGAACGATACTGCTTATGCTGACGTATTGGGTAAACTCCTAGAGCTATATCCGTCTCCAGAATATTGGAACGCTATGTTGAAAATTACTCGCAACGAAGTGAACTTTTCTGATAGAGAAAAAATTGAATATTATCGGTTGAAGAAAGCAGCTAGTACCATGACTGCCGAAGAATATAACGAAATGGCTGAGCTCTCTCTCTCCTTGCTGGATTCCGGTGATGCCAAAGCGGCTCTCGAAGCAGGTATTAGTGCGGGCGTGGTTCCGGCAACTGATCGTACTAATAAATTATTGAATCGGGCGAAAGCTGATGCTGCCACAGATTTGGCAACTTTAGATGCAACCGAAAAAGAAGCTGAAGGCAAACCAAATGGGGAGCCTTTGGCGAAAATCGGCGCAGCTTATCTCGGTCATGGTTTGAACGAAAAAGCAGCGGCAACGATTCAAAAAGCTATTGCCAAGGGCGGTTTGAAATCTGTTGATGAATCATATGTCCGTCTGGGTGTAGCCAATTTCAACATGGGCAAGAAAGCTGAAGCAATCAAAGCTTTCCAGTCAGTGTCAGATAAGTCTAATTTGGCGCGTGTTGCCAAACTTTGGGTATTGCACGCGAAGAAGTAATAGTTATGCAACTAAAAAAATGCCCGCATTTGCGGGCATTTTTTTTGGCCGACAAATCGCACGCAAGCAGTAAAAATCATTAGCCCGTGTATAATGAGCGGCCGCTTTAAGCCTTTCAAGGCAAATATCCTGAAATTACCATAGGTACCGTTGTGAATTTTATCCAGTTTTTAATCCAGGAATGGATGCTAACCAGTTTGTTAGCCGTACTCATTATCACTTACAGCCTGCGTGAGCGCGTGAAAAGTGGAGTACCTGTCTCTAATAACGAATTAACCAGCCTGGTGAACAGTGATAAAGCTGTGGTTCTGGATATACGTCCAAGTGCAGAATATAAACTGGGTCATTTAGTTGACTCAATTAATATTCCTTATGATCGAATTAACGCTGATTTGACCACTCTTGAAAAACACAAATCCAAGACCATTATTATTGTGGATAAACTAGGACAGTATGCGGGTATTGCCGGTCGCCAGCTGGCTAAAGCCGGTTACGATGTTCGGAGACTTTCGGGCGGTATCAGCGAATGGCAAAATCAAAATTTGCCGTTGGTAAAAGGTAAACAGAAGTAGAGGTTCCTATGGCTCGGGTTTTAATGTATACAACTGCTATCTGCCCCTATTGCGTGAATGCTAAAAAATTATTAGCGCAAAAAGGCGTTAGCGTTGAAGAAATTCGAGTCGATCAAAATCCACAGCTGCGTAGTGAAATGATGCAGAAAAGTGGGCAGCGAACAGTACCCCAAATTTGGATTGATGAATTTCACGTTGGTGGATTTACGGATCTTTGGGCGCTAGATAAGCAAGGCAAACTCGACAGTCTTTTAAAAAATAACTAAATTTCGATAATGAGAAAATTATGACAGAAGAAAATACTCAGACGGCAGAAACACAAGATCAGGCACCACAAGCTGGATTTGCGATTCAAAAAATCTATTTGAAGGATATTTCTTTCGAAACGCCCAGTGGTTTGGAAGCCTTTACTAAAACCTGGAAACCTAATGTGCAACAAGATCTAAACATTCAGGTTACTCCCATCGAAGACGGTTTATTTGAAGTCCTGTTGCTGTTAACAATTACCGCACGCATTGAAAACAAAGTTGTATTTTTGGTTGAAGTGAAACAAGGTGGTTTATTTGCAATTAACGGCTTGGATGGAATTCAATTGAGTCATGCGATCAACACATTGTGTCCGCAAATTTTGTTCCCCTATGCCCGTGAGACAATTGATAGTTTGCTAGTTCGTGGCGGCTTCCCTCCACTCATGCTGGCTCCAATTAATTTTGATGCTGTATTTGCGCAAGCCATGATGCAAGCGCAACAACAAGCTGAGACAAATGCAACAGCAGGAAAACCCGCCGAAGCTGCACTAAATTAATCCTCTCATTTGCCCGACATTCGTCGGGCAAATTTATTATCAGGTGTAAAAGTCGATGTTTAATCTTTCTCGCCTAGATCGCTCCACCACCAGTCACATCGCCGCCATTGATTTAGGCTCCAACAGCTTTCACATGATTATTGCTAAATGGGAGAAAGACCAGTTAGTGGTACTAGATCGTTTGCGCGATCCTGTGCGTATTGGCTGGGGATTGGGCAGTGATGGATCATTAAGTGAAGAAGCGCGAATTCGCGCGTTAAATTGTCTTGAAAAATTTGGTGAGCGCTTGCGTGAATATCCGTCACGCAGCGTGCGTATAGTCGGGACTAAAACTCTTCGTAGTATCACGGACTCCAGCCAATTTTTAGCAGATGCCCAACAGCGTCTCGGCCACCCGGTTGAAATTATTTCGGGTGATGAAGAGGCGCGTTTGATTTATTTAGGGGTAGCCCACTGCATTGCACCTAAGGACGGCAAACGTCTCGTTATGGATATTGGTGGCGGCAGTACGGAAATTATTGTCGGTGAAGGAATGTCACCCTTAATTAAAGAAAGTTTAAACATGGGTTGCGTTGCCATTACCAAGCGATTCTTTTTTGATGGCAAAGTAACGGATAAAAGTACAAACAAAGCTTTAATTGCTTGTATGCAGGAGTTAACGCCGGTCGCAGAAGAATTTATTCAGCGCGGATGGAACGAGGTGCTAGGAGCGTCGGGTACCATTAAAGCGGTTGCAAAAGTGTGCACCGCATCGGGTTGGAGTAACGGCGTTATTCGGTTGATGGATTTGGAAAAAATCGTTCGCCTTTACTGCCAACATGGCAATACTGATTTAAAAATTCCCGGCTTATCGGACGACCGTCAACAAGTTTTTCTAGGTGGTGTTATTGTTTTGATATCGCTATTTGAAAGTTTGCAAATAACAGAGGTCACAGCTGCGGATTGGGCATTGCGTGAAGGCCTTTTGTTTGATTTAAAAGGGCGTTTGGAAAATCATGATATACGTCAAGGGAGTGTCGATGCTTTAGCATCACGATTTCACGTCAATCTGGAAAAATCTGCTGCGGTAGAAAAAACCGCGCTAGATTTGCTGGAGCAAGTTGCGGATGACTGGGATCTAAACAATCAAGAGGCCAGCAAACTTTTGGGTTGGGCTGCCCGTTTATATTCTGTAGGTTTGGATATAGCGCACAACGATTATCACAAGCACAGTGCCTACGTTGTTCAGCATGTTGATTTGGCTGGTTGTTCCCGCGTTGAGCAAACACATCTTTCGGCTCTGGTTCTGGCGCATCGCAAACGATTTCCCTTGAAACATTTTCCACCGGGTAATGACGACCTGATTCACCTTGCGATTCTTTTGCGAATGGCAGTTATTTTTCATCGCGGAAAAAAAAGTGAAGGTTTGCCGTCAATAAAATTAAATATTTCAAAACGAAAAATAAAATTAAAGATCCCTACCGATTGGCTCGACCAACATCCTCTCACACACGCTGATTTGGAAACCGAAGTGCGCCATCTCGATGACATAGGCTATGAGTTGGAGCTAGTGTAAAAACCTCAACAATTCTTCTGTAACAAAAAAAGGCCAATCTATGATTGGCCTTTTTATTTGAGCGCTGATTTATAAATTAGTGTCGAGAGGTCCAACGATCCAGCAAAATACCTTGGGCATCGATTTCAATTTCATCATCAACAGGTTTGAGTAATTCATAGTGACCATCAGAATTTAAAGTCCAGGAATGGGTGTTATCAGAGAGATAAAGATTTAAATCTTCAATCATGCGATCACGGATGCGTTTGTGCTTGATAGGAAAACAGGTCTCAACGCGATGAAACATGTTCCGCGTCATCCAGTCAGCACTTGAACATAGTAATTCGGGATTGTTGTTGTTCTCAAAATAAAATACACGGTGATGCTCCAAGAATCTCCCAACAACTGAGCGGACGCGAATATTTTCAGAAAGCCCTTCAACACCTGGGCGCAACTGGCATACACCGCGCACAATCAAATCGATTTGCACACCGGCTTTTGATGCAGAATAAAGTTCATTAACCAGCTCTTCATCATAGAGTGCATTCATTTTGGCAATAATGCGTGAAGGTTTACCGTGTTCGGCATTTTCCTTTTCGGTGCGAATACGGCGAACCAATCCTTTGTGCAAAGTAAAAGGAGCGTAAAGCAAAGCATCCATTTTGGAAGCTTTGCCCATGCTACTGAGTTGTAAGAAAATGCGATATACATCATCGCCGATTTCTTTATCAGAAGTAATTAATCCGTAATCGGTATAGAGCTTGCTCGTTTTCGGATGATAATTGCCGGTACCAAGATGAACGTAATAACGCAACTTGCCTTCTTCACGACGTGCAATCAACAACATTTTAGCGTGCGTTTTAAATCCGACTACGCCATAAATGACGTGTATGCCAAAACGCTGTAAGCGCTCCGCAAGTGCAACGTTTTGTTCTTCATCAAAGCGTGCCCGCAGCTCAACAATAGCCGTCACTTCCTTTCCAGCTTTTGCCGCAGCGACTAATGCATCAACTATGGGTGAATTGGAACCGGTACGGTATAGCGTTTGTTTAATGGCAAGCACATGGGGATCTATAGCTGCTTCGCGTAAAAAATCCACAACACCCTGAAATGAATCAAACGGATGATGTAATAAAATATCCTGCTTTTGAAGAACTTCAAAATAACTATTGGTGCGTTTTGGTAGTTTCGGCATCGCCTGAACAAAAGGCCTGAAATATAATTCAGCATTTTTAATAAATTCAAACAAATCACTATAGCGATGCAAATTGACCGGGCCGTTAATATTGTAAAGATCGCGTTCTTTAATCTCACAGCGCTGCAATAAAAATTCAATCAATTCTGGCGGACAGGTGTCTGAAATTTCGAGGCGGACTTCATCGCCATATTGACGATACGCCAACTCGCCCTGCACAGCGCGTAATAAATCTTCGGTCTCCTCCTCATCCAAAAAAATATCGGAGTTGCGCGTTAATCGAAACTGATAACTATCAATTACAGTCATGCCGACAAAAATTTCCGCCATAAAAAAATGAATGATGGAAGAAATAAAAACAAACTCGCGGCATTGGCTGGTGATTTCCATCGGCAATTCGATGATGTGCGAAAGCGAGCGCGGCACTTGTACAATCGCGCGGCCTGAGTTTCGACCGAAGGCATCTTTGCCGTCCAGTTTGACGATAAAATTTAAACTCTTATTGAGGATGCGTGGAAAGGGGTGCGCCGGGTCTAATCCTATGGGACTGAGTACGGGTAAGACTTCTGAAACAAAATAACTTTTTAAATACTGAATTTGTTCCGGTGTCCACTCTTCGCGTCGCAATACACGGATACCCGCTTCACGAAGACTCGGTAGAATCTCCCTATTTAAAATTTTGTATTGCTCCTCTACCAGTAAATGAGCACGGGTAGAAATTTGTTCCAGGGTTTCTATTTCAGTGAGGCCATCGGGCCCTAGTGGAGTTTTAGTGGGTAGTTCAAGTCGTTCCACTAATCCGCCCACACGCACCTCAAAAAATTCGTCGAGGTTGGTGGAAAAAATGCAGAGAAAACGTAGCCGCTCCATCAGGGGTAATGCCTTATTGTAGGCTTGATAGAGCACACGTTTATTGAATTCGAGCAAACTGAGTTCGCGATTGAAATAGGCGCTGGACAAGGAAACCTCAATGTTTAAAGCAAATCAATAGCAGAATATGGCACGCATACGACATTTCAACGACGGGCTTGAATTAACCTTAGCAAAAAATTTGGTGAATACATAAATTTCATTTTGTTGAAAAGCGTGCCAGCAGATAAAAGAGCCTGCTGGCAGAACCATTACTTTTTATTGCATTTATAAACATTGAAACTCTGTTTGCCATTTTCAATGGTAGAGCTAGGGACAATAGTATCGCCACCTAAACCGGCCGCTTCATTGCGAGCCAAACTGGTTAATTCGGTGGCCACCTTATCAGCATCGCGATTAATAAAACCCAGCTTACTTGTAACGCTCACGGTGACTTCACTTAAATTTGTGCAGCCACGAACATTAGCGGTATTAGCCACCGCAACACTACTGCCATGCTCGCTGACTTTTACCCATGTGCAGCCTGAGCCAAGTGCGCTTATAGCTATGATGATAAGGGATAATTTTTTCATAGAGATGTCCTCGGGCAAGTGATTATTCGGTGAGAGTGCCATCAGAGGCTAATCTCTACCAGTAAAAAAAATAACAGCGGCTACACTAATAGGATGAATCGGTATATGCAACCAAAGGCCGGGCTTTTGCGACGTTTTTGCCGATGATTAACTACGAACCTCACCAGTATTTGTTCACACGCTCTGGTTTGGTGTTGTCGCGCTGGTTATTATGCGAGCCTGTCGCTCAGTACTGCATAGTTCAGCAGAGCGTGTTCAAGGATGTAAATGCGTCGATCAAATTTTAAATAATAGTACAGGTCATTAAGAGCCATCTTTAACAGGAATTTTCGCAGGAGTAACTCATGTTTATCATCAATGCCATTAAAAGTTTATTTGGGTTCATTCGTCGTAACCTTCGCCTGATTATAAAATTAAAAATCTTCTTATTTTTCATTATCATTATTATTTTCGCAGCGGGTAAAACCTATCAGCGCTGGGATGACGATCCCGAGCGTGGTGCAGTTGCCATTAAGGACGGTGCCTTTGGTGAAAATTATTCAACACCTATTTATTTGGATCAAGGTTGGAGTGAGTCGGACACCATGTGGTTTTACAACACCACCCAGGGGTCTGGTTTATTGCCCTATGATTTTTTCCTGGCGTTAGAGCAAGCAGACTCTACAGACTTATTACGCGCCAATACCAATATGGATAAATTTCGCTACCTGCCGCAAAAACCTACCTTTTTTGATCCCGATGGCTTGCCTGTTGGTTTTGTCAAAGAAACTTATCAGGGTAAAGATTACGTGGGTTATACCTGCGCGGCCTGCCATACCGGCCAGGTCAATTATAAAGGTCAGGCAATTCGCATTGATGGCGGGCCCGCTATGGCAGATATGGTGGGCTTCCTGAAAGCGCTTGAAAAAAGTTTGGAGCAAACCCGAACCGATAAGCAAAAACGCGATCGATTTGTAAAAGCGGTATTGGATCTTGATACGAATTATTCCAAAGCAGATGAAGTGATCGAGGATCTAAAAAAATGGAATGACACTATCAGCCTCTACAACACCATCAATCATAGTAATGTGGATTACGGTTATGCACGCCTCGACGCTTTTGGTCGCATCTATAATCGCGTACTTGAGCATATGATCAATAAATCGCAATTACGCCTCGCGTTTTTGCAAGTCACCAAGCTGGACGGTAGCCGTTTGCTCAATCCTGAACAGGTAGACGCTGTACTTGCGGGTGTGAATGAAACAATCATCAACGATTCACAATTTTCGTTAATCGAAGAGCGTCTGGCATCAAAAGACGGAAAATATCCGGGTCTCAACCCGGATGATCGTCAACGTGTGCGCAATGCAATTTTTAACGAAGCGGATGCTCCGGTGAGTTATCCATTCCTGTGGGACATCACTCATTCGGATTATGTGCAATGGAATGGTTTGGCAGGTAATGCAGGGGTGGGACCACTGGGTCGAAATGCGGGTGAAGTTATAGGTGTGTTTGGCGTTCTGGATTGGACAGCGCATGAATCCGGCTTCAGTCTTTCGGCGTTCGTGACCGGGGAAAAAAATAAAAAACACAGGATTAATTTTAAATCATCGATAGACCTGACAAACTTATCGCGCATTGAGAGCCATCTCAATAGTCTGCAGTCGCCGCAGTGGCCCGAGAAAATTTTCGGCAAGGCTAACCAGGAACAAGTGAGCCGCGGCGAAGTTATTTACAATGAGTACTGCGCGTCCTGTCACCAGGTTATCGAACGTGACAATTGGAATCGTCTGGTTGTTGCCAATATGTCGAGTTTGGATGTTATGGGCACTGATCCAGTTATGGCTATGAACAGCGTTAATTACACAGGTTATGCTGGCAATTTTGAATCTATTTATCAGCAAACAGATGTTGGTGCTCTGGTAGTACAGAAACGCGCACCCGTGGTACAGGTGCTTACGGCTGCGACCATGGGTGTGGTCGCAACACCAGATGCGGACAAATGGCCGATACGCCGTTTCGCTGACTGGGCTTACATGTTAGGTAAATCCTTTTTTGATAATGAGATTAAACCCAGTGTAAAATCCGGCGACTACAAAGCTGACACCACTGCGTCGCCCTATCAATCATTGTTAGCATACAAAGCGCGCTCATTGAACGGGATCTGGGCAACAGCGCCGTTTTTACATAATGGCTCGGTTCCTGATTTATGGAGTTTATTATTGCCAGCTGAAGAGCGCCCGGCAGTGTTTTGTGTAGGCAATCGCGAATTTGACCCGGTGAATGTTGGCTTCAGGACTGACGGTTGCGATACAAACAACCTTGCGGATAATCGCCGGTTTACGGTTGAGCCCAGGGGCAATCTCAACACCGGCCATGAATACGGCACAGGTAAAGATGATAGGGATAAACTCACTGAGCAGGAGCGTTGGGATTTAATTGAATATATTAAAACGCTGTAAGCTTTAATAATATTTACGCCGCATGATTGTTCTATTTTTTGAACAAGATGCGGCGCAAATTTTTGCGAATTTATCCAGCGTTCTTTGCCGATGGCTGCGCATAGACGTTATGAAAAAAGTAAGAAATTTTTTCACTAAAATTGTATTAACAAAATATTCTGTGCAAGGCACAGTTCAAGCTATCGCTCTGGCGTTGGCTTTCCTCTGTTCGACCCCGCAAGTTTACGGCCAGGATGAAAAGAAAATCTCCTATCCGGTAGACATTCAAATTGAGCGCACACCAGAAAATAAGTCAGAAGAAAAAGCGCAGCAAGATGCCATTCGCTCTCTCTACGAAAATGCGTCTACATCTTCAGCTGCACGCAAAG
>CBHTVU010000051.1:0-20757 GCA_966096785.1 uncultured Gammaproteobacteria bacterium
GAAGTTGGCCGACAAATTCTTCGCGGTGTTTTAGGGTCAATTCTCGGAGGGCGACGCCGTTAATCCTTAGTTGAAAATTGCGTGCACAATTTTTTATTAATGAACAGACGGATTGATTTATTTTTATTCATGAGACTTTTCATACAAAAAGAATGAGATGAAATTAAAGGACAGATTTTAATTGCTTTTGTATAGTTGCGTTCCTTGACGTTGAGCCGGTTTGACGCCGGCTGCAACACATCAAACCCCGTAGGATCAAATTTTGTTAGTATAGGAGTCAATCTGCTGCGCTTATAATTCGATCTACTTTATTTGTTGGAGCTACAATCGTTGGATAAAACAATGACAGAATCTACCGCCCTTAATCGAGAATCTCCTCAGAAGTCTGAGACCCTTGTGCTTGAGCTTTACTATCGGAATGCAGCAATTGTTGTGACTGAGCAACAAACTCCTTTTCACATCGGCCGGGAGAACGCCGAACCTGGCTTGTCCATAAGTTGCGAATTTGCCTCTCGACACCACTGCACGATTGAATTTAAAGACGACAAATTTGTATTGAAAGATTTCAGCCGCAACGGCACGTTCCTGCAACTTAATCGATCACAAACCTTTCGTGTATTTAATGAAGTCACCCCTTTAATCGGTAATGGAAGTTTTAAATTAGGTGCAACCATGACAGTGGATGACCCTGAACGAATTTTATTCAGAGTTAAATACGCAGCAAAAAAATCTGATTAATCAATATAATTTTGAATTTCTGCTGCCTTATCTCAGGACGAGTTTCAATGCTATTAAAACCCCTTATTTCGTTGTTAACCATTTTTTGTTTCCCCTGTTTCGCCGCAGAAAAAGCCGACAAGGTACTGGTTGAGAAAACCAAACATACTCTGACTCTTTTCAAAAATGGAAAAGTGATTAAGTCTTACCATGTTGTCTTTGGTGGGAACCCGGTTGGTCATAAAGAACGTGAAGGTGATGAGCGAACGCCGGAAGGAAATTACACTCTGGATTTAAAAAATGCAAAAAGTGCCTATTACAAATCAATCCACATTTCCTACCCGAACGACAAAGATATAGCCAACGCTAAAAAGAAAGGTCTTTCTCCAGGCGGTGCAATTATGATTCACGGGCAGAAAAATGGTTACGCGGCATTTGAAACGCAAACTCAAAAATTCAATTGGACTCTAGGTTGTATTGCTCTCAAAAATAAAGATATGGATGATCTTTGGAACAAGATAGATGTTCCAATCAAAATTGAAATAAAGCCCTAAAGCATTATCTCCTTGCTTCCAAATAAACCCGGCGTGCTAAGGCGAGCGCACCTGTTATTCCCGCATCACCACCCAACGCAGTTGGAATTATGTAGCGGTCCATATCATTCAAGGCTGGGTCATGCGCATAGTTGTTCAACATTTTTTTCAGGTTCGTTCTTATTTTTGGATAAAGAAAACCGCGTGTCATAACACCCCCGCCAAAAATAATTTTTTCGGGTGCGTACATCCAGGTTAAATTCACACACATGACTGCGAGATAATAGGATTCCAAATCCCATGCAGGATGCTCAGGTGGTAAATTTTTTGGGTGCGTTTGCCAGCGTTTGTGAATTGCGGTACCTGAAGCAAGCCCTTCCAAACAATTGTGGTGAAACGAACAGCTACCTGTAAACGCCATATCTTCACTCGCTTGCGGAATCATCATATGGCCAACTTCCGGGTGACTAATTCCCTGCATAAGTTTGCCACCTGCAAATATTCCCGCACCGACTCCGGTGCCCACAGTGACATAAACAAAGTTTTCACAATCTACTGCAGCACCTTCAGAGAATTCGCCCATGGCAGAGCTGTTTACGTCGGTTTCTACTTCCACCAAAACATTTAGCGAATCGCGAAAATAACCAACGAGATTTATGTTGGACCAGCCGGGCCGAGGGGATTGCGTAATAAAACCGTAGGTGGGAGATTGCTTATTAAAATCAAGCGGGCCAAAGGATACTATACCCAAGGCCGCCAATTGCCCGAATGCTGGTGCCTGCTCAATAAAAAATTCTTTGACCGCCGCGAGCGTCGCCTCTGATGTGGTCGTGGGAATATCTAAACGCGCTTTGATAAAACCGCGCGAGTCTGCGAGTACGCATTTGAACCTGGTTCCGCCTGCCTCTACACCACCAAACAGAGGCTTGGCATTTTCCTGGAATTCAATCATTACTACACCCTGTCAGCTCTTTTGATTGAGTGTAGATCAGGATTAAAAAGCCATCCTATTTAATGAATAATGTGACAATCCCCATAAGGCTCACACTCAATAAACTAATACCAAGCACCCGATAGAATATTTTGGGATCACCATCGACTATTTTTTGGTGAAAACGTAAACCAATCAAATGGCCAATTGTTGCACAAGGCAATAACCACAGATGCTGCGCAAGCTGTAGGTCTACACCGGCAATTAAAAAAGCGGTCATTTTTATAACAACTAAAATAAACCAGAGTACAAACAAAGTATCGCGCAACTGATGCTTGGGTACGTGAGTGGCGAACACAGCAATAATTAAAGGTGCACCAATTAATGAGGTACCACTAATGTAGGCGCCCAACACCAGAAAAATATTATCCAGCAATCGGCTATTGCTTTTAAACGGCTTGTTTAAAATATAGGTTACTGAATAAACCGAAACAATCGTAAAAATAATTCCAGTCATCACGCTAGCGGGAATTGTTAACAACCCCGCAACACCTATGAGTTTGGGTACGATCATCACCTTCATGGACTTTTTTAAATAAGCCCAATCAATTGTTCCCGTCGCTGTGGTTGAAGAGACTCCATTTACTCGCTCCTGATGATGTTTTTTATAATTTTGCCACACCGTAATTGATGAAAAAAACAACAAATGAACGGCAATAATGGGTAGATAAACAAGTGGGCGATTATCAATCAATAATAAAAATGGCAGTGACATAACCGCACCACCAAAACCTAAACCAGAGCGAACAAATCCGCTCCACACAAAAATAAGTGCAATTAAAATGTATTGATATGTCTGCAGTTCTGCCATGGTTACACCGTCGTTATACTCAATTCGGGATTATGTGCAGAGCCGCAGGAAACTGCAATCCAAAATCAATTTCATAAGTGGCACCCCAGAATTCAATTAAGCAAAGATTGTGGACATAAGCTTCTTTCTAGAACTCATTTCGTCAATGCCAGTCAGACTAAACAACTGATGCGCATCAGAACAAAAACTTAACGAGATTGAGAGGATTTATGAGCAAAAGTTTATCCCGATTATTGGCTGCAATGACCTGTGCAGCATCACTGAGCGTATACGCCGCGGACGACAATGATTCGCGTAAACCGCTACAGGGTAAAGCGCCACCGCAAGCTGCGATTGATGCATGCAAAGGTTTAACTGAAAAAGATTCGTGCCAATTTACTGCACGCGACAATCAGGAAATCGACGGCGTATGTTCGCTGCCACCAAAAAATTCCGAAGTCAGTACACTTGCTTGCCGACCGAATCAACATCTAAAAGAACTTCCCAGGGCACCTGAATAATCGAGTGAATTTGCATTTGCTTGCCCAGATTATTTTTTCTTTCCGCTTCCTGATTTAACCGCGGTGCATTTGCACCGCAAGTCTTCCTTTTTGGTGTCATTGCTATATATTGCCCGACAGATTTATTTATCCCGCTGTGCGAGCCATTGGTATATTTTGTGACACCACCTGTAATAAAACCTTCATCCAACCTTATTCGACAAACCCTTGATGAATGGAAAGTCCTGGCCCAGCTTGGTCTGCCGATTATGGTTGCGCAGCTGGCGCAAATGGCGAATGGAGTTGTAGACACTATGATGGCCGGCCACGCCAGCGCTCGCGATTTGGCGGCGGTCGGTATAGGGACCGGCATCTGGGGGCCGGTGCTGTTATTTTTTATCGGCACGCTCAGCGCGCTGCAACCGTTGATATCCGGGCATCGCGGTGCCGAAAATTACTCACGCATAATGCCGACGACTTGGCAGGGGCTTTATATCGCCATAGTCGGTGCGATTGTAATGGCTGTAATTCTTACCAACGTGCGACCAATATTTGAATTGCTGCTCCTTGACGGACAAACCACGAATATCGCACAGGGCTATTTGGATGCACTCGCCTGGGGAATTCCCGCCGTACTTTTACTAAACTCTTTACGCGGCCTTACCGATGGCATGGGCCATACACGTATTGTTATGGCGTTTTCGCTAGTCAGCACTGTGTTAAATGTGCCTTTCAATTATTTATTTATTTTTGGTTTTTCAATTGGCGATTGGCAGGTTGCTGCCATGGGCGGAGTTGGCTGCGGTTGGGCAACGGCTGGTGCAAACTGGATTGCTGTTATTGGCCTGTTAATTTATTTAAATATTAATAAAGAGTACAAAGCGTTTCATTTAATTGGCGACTGGGTAAAACCACATTGGGCTGATATTAAACATATATTACATATAGGTTTGCCCATTGGCTTCGCAATGTTTATTGAAGTCAGTATGTTTTGCATGATCGCGTTATTTTTATCACCACTCGGGCCCAACACTATTGCAGGGCATCAGATTGTACTAAACGCAATTGCGTTATTTTTTATGGTTCCGCTCAGTCTTGGAATGGCAATCACTTTGCGTGTCAGCTTTTTAATGGGTGCGAAGGAGTATTTCAAAGCGCGCTTATTAGCACGTAGCGTTATTTTTTTAGCGGCCGGAATTGCCTGCGTAAATGCACCCATTTTATTTTTCGGTCGCGAATGGATTGCGTCGCTTTACACCAGCGACAATGAAGTACAAAAAGTCGCCATACAACTTTTTGTGCTGGGCGCCATCTTTCAAATTGCCGACGTAACTCAAGTGACCATGATCAACGTATTGCGTGGTTACAAAGATACAAAAATTCCCATGTTCATCATGTTATTTTCATTTTGGTGCATATGTTTGCCACTCGGCTACCTATTAACATTCAAGGATTGGTTGCACGCACCTATGGGCGCCAGCGGTTTTTGGACCGCATTGATCGTGGGATTAAGCTGCGCCGCAGTGCTTTTAACAATAAGAGCTTTGCGATTTAAACCTCACTAGCCAGCCGTTGAAAATCCCCTTATAGTCAACCCGTTTTCAATCTTGCAATTGAAAATGCGTTTCTGCTTTAGCTTCACGAATTAAAAAAGTAATGATCTTAATAATACAGGGGCTTTTTATGAAAAAGTATGTAGCGGAATCATTTGGAACTTTTTGGTTAGTGCTCGGCGGATGTGGTAGTGCAGTATTGGCTGCAGCATTTCCTCAAGTGGGAATAGGTTTACTCGGTGTTTCACTCGCGTTTGGTTTAACTGTTTTAACAATGGCATTTGCGATTGGTCATATTTCCGGTTGCCATTTAAATCCGGCTGTTTCAATTGGGTTGTGGGCCGGTGGTCGTTTCCCCGCGAAAGAATTATTACCCTATATTGCTGCACAGGTAATCGGTGGAGTTATTGCAGGCGCTGTTTTATTCGCCATCGCAAGTGGTAAAGCAGGTTTCGATGTGTCTGCAGGTTTTGCATCAAATGGTTTCGATGCTCATTCACCGGGTGGCTACTCAATGCATGCCGCGTTAATTAGTGAGATTGTCATGACCATGATGTTTTTAATCGTGATCATGGGCGCAACGGATAAACGCGCACCTCAAGGTTTAGCGCCCATTGCCATAGGTCTTTGCCTTACGCTAATTCATCTGATTAGTATTCCGGTCACCAATACTTCCGTTAATCCTGCACGCAGTACTGCAGTTGCAGTTTTTGTCGGTGATTGGGCAATCGCCCAACTGTGGTTATTCTGGGTGGCTCCAATTATTGGTGCAGTGTTAGGCGCATTTATCTACAAATATATTGGCAACGAGAAAAGTTAGAAAAAAATAAAACCGGGTTAATCTTAAATAGACCCGGTTTTATAAATAAACTGATTCAACCGGGCATCATCAAAAATAAAAAGCCCCACAATAAAGCCACACATTTACATATCATTGAAGCCGTCGAGCAGAGATCTTTTGTTGCATTTAATGCACCGCGATGTTTATATACCGAAGATTTTAATTACGCCAAATCCAACGGTTAATACCATTAAATATCAGGACACGACCATCACTGTTGAATTATCACCACCGCCAGTTCGTGCACCCGTTATAAGCCCGGTATTGTCAGCATTACGCGCCAATACAAAAGAAAAACACCGCGTTCTGGACACATCCATGCCCTTGGCAAAGCCAGAGGCAGACTGGTTTGATTACATTGAGCACTTACAAATTCTTGCAGCCTGGATGATTCCTCTCGAACACTGGTTAGCCGAACACTGCGACGGTCCTCAGGGCAAGCAAGCGCCCGCATTTATCCGTTACAGCGATTTAATTACGAGTGACCTCATTGAAGCCGGGGCGTTACGTAATCATTATGTTGATATGGCCACTTGGCCAAGACAAAAAAATGCGGCCTATCGCTGGGGAATTTCCTACGTTATTGAAGGTTCTCAATTAGGTGGGGAGTTTCTTTACAAACGCTTGTCATCGCGATTGGCACCCCGAAAATTAGGCTATTTACAAAATAAACAATCAGGGCGATGGCCAGCGTTTTTACAGGCGCTAGCCACTAGTGTGATTACACCACAGGATATCGATACTGCTTGTGCTGGCGCAAAGGATGCATTTGATGCGTTGTTACAGCAGCTCCCTGAACGAGAACACATATGATGACCACTTCTTTTGCGACCTTAAACCTGGACAATTGCGCCCACGAGCCCATTCATATTCCAGGTTTAATACAGCCTCACGGGGCACTTATCGTTCTTACAGAAACACTGACAATTTCTGGCTGGAGCGTAAACTGCAAATCCTTATTGGGGCTCGAACCTCAGCTCAATAATTCTGCCAGATCACTGGATCTTTGCACTGATATTTTTAACGCAATCGACGATATCCTTGGCTCCATGGAAAACGGTGAAGCCTCACCACTTGCGTTGGAAATACGGCAAAAAAATGAATTGTTTGATGTCGTTATTCACGCGCATCTGCATCGTATCATTGTGGAATTTGAACAGCGCGATATGTCATCGGACCAAGTGGCGAGTTTTGCACTTAAAGCACACCGCGCTATTGATCGTTTCAAACGCCAAAAATCCATTGATGCACTTTTACAAATTGCAGTCGAAGAAGCTCAAAAACTTACGGGTTTTGATCGCGTTATGGCGTACATTTTTCGCCATGACGAAAGTGGCGATGTGGTTGCCGAACAACGCCGACCAGATCTCGATGCCTACGTTGGACGACGCTACCCCGCTAGCGATATTCCCGCGCAAGCTCGCCGCCTTTATATTCTCAACACGCTTCGCGTTATCCCTGATTTAACTTACGAACCGGTTCCACTTATCAGCTCAGGCGATGAGCCTGTGGACATGAGTTTTTGCGTGCTACGTAGTGTGTCGCCCATCCATGTTGAGTACCTGCGCAACATGGGCATAGGGGCTTCAATGAGCGTTTCCATCATTATTAATGGTCGCCTGTGGGGAATGCTCGCTTGCCATCATATGTCACCGCGCAGAATCCCCTACTCGGTTCGTATGGCGTGCGATGTATTTGCACAAATTATTGCTTCAACAGTTTCCAGCATTCAGGAGCACGATCGCGCGGAAGCCACAAGCGTTGCTAACAGTATTCGTCTCGCGCTTATGGAAACTCTGCTCGACGAAGATGACGTATTGAAAGCGCTTGGTATGCATGCGGAAGAATTAAAAAATACGCTGGGTGCCACCGCTTTAATTATGGCGCAAAGCGGAAAAACAATAGTATTTGGCGATATCTCATCGACAATGGCAATGGACATCCTGGATTTGCTACCAACCGATGGCGACGACCTGGTGTTATGGCAATCACGCAGTGAATGGCCGCCGCAATTGCAGGAGCGAATTAACAAATGGGTCGGCTTATTGGCCTTACGATTTGACCCCATCACAACGGGATGGTTGTTGGCGTTTCGCGCAGAGCAAATTGAAACGATTAACTGGGGCTCAAAACCCGAAAAAGAAATTGTTCCGGGCCCGTTGGGCTCGCGCTTGACCCCCAAAGGCTCCTTCGAAGAGTGGAAAGAAGTTGTGCGTGACAGCGCAGAACCCTGGAACGATATACAACTGGAATTTGCGCGCGAATTATTAAATGGATTGCTGCGCAGCTGTAATCGCCGTCACGGAGAAATTGATCGTGCGCGTACACAACTTATGGCCATTTTGGGACACGACCTGCGCGATCCTTTAAACAATATTAATCTTGCGGCCTCATTTATTGAGAAAGGCAGCAGCCAAAATAAAATGGGCTCTGTGATTCGCAACTCCAGCAGTCGTATGCAACGTCTTGTAGAGCAAGTACTCGATATGAGCCGCATTGGCACCGGAATAGGTTTAACACTCAATCCAAAAGAAGTGGATGTAGCAATCATTATTCACGATCTGGTCAACGAGGTACGCCTGGGCTACCCGGGCGTAAATTACGAAATAAACGTGCCGGAATCTTTCAAGTGGCACCTTGATCCAGACCGCTTGGCGCAAGCTCTTGGGAATTTGCTTAGCAACGCACGCCATCACAGTAGTGCGCAAGGTTCAATAAGTTTGTCACTGGAAACCCAGGAAGATAAGTTAATTATTGAAGTTAGTAATGAAGCAAACGAAATTGAGCCCGACGTAGTTGAGCGTTTATTCGCGCCCTTCAAAAAATCTTCATCTACTCGCGGCCGCACAGGTTTGGGGCTTGGGCTTTATATTTCCCACGAAATTATTACCGGTCACGGCGGTCAACTCTCCTATCGCTATCAAGCGCCCCGCGTTATTTTTAAAATTGATTTACCGCGCCAACACATTAATTAATATGCATTTATTTCCAACGCGTGTAAAACGCGTTCGCACAATTCTTTAGGAGTGCGCGAGATAATATCTTCGGGAATTTCAAATTTATTCGTCAAACGCAAATAGTTTTCAAACCCGTAAGATACCATGTAGGGATGCATGCCCGTATTAATCGCTGCCACATAATCCTTATTTTCATCACCACACACACCAGCGCGCGCCGGGTTTATATTGAACTGTTCGCGCACCGAGCGAAAATGTTGCGTCTTCTTTTCTTCCAATGGAACATGAATTAAAAAATCCAGATCATTGATATTAATATTGTGGCGGGAAAAAAGCTGACGCAGGGTTTCCAGCGGTTCATTGGTGATATTACGCGTTACCAACCCAACAATAACATTAGGCGTTGCGATTAGTGTGCGAATGAAATCTGCAATGCCAGGGTACAAAATCGCATCGTTGCGATACACTTCGGTGAGTGTATCAACAATTTGCTGGCGATTTTGCTTGGTGATATTTTTGCGAATGTTAGCGGGAAATTGCTTTATACCGCCCAGGTATTTGAAAATGTGGTGGCGCTTTTGAAAACTTTCTTCATCACCTAAATTCATGCCGTGGTGCGAAAAGGTTTTTTCAATAGCGCTGTAGGCATCAATTGTCGTTCCATCAGCGTCGAGAATAATCAGATTCTTATGGTGGGGGTAGCTCATTCAATGAAATCCTGCTTTTCAACATTGTCACAATTGTCCCGAAATTATATAAAGGAATTATGACAATTTAGAAAAGCAGGTTCTCAGCAAATCACCAACCGCAGGTTTTACCTTTGTTTTGCTCCTCTAGCCAGGTAGATAAGGGTGCGAAATATTCGAGTATGGCGGATGCGTCCATTTGTCGCGTGCCTATAGCGGCCTCAAGGGTATCTTGCCAGGGTTGGCTAGCGCCTGCTGCCAGTAATTTTTGTAGTTTCTCGCCCGCTGCTTTACTGTCGTAAATTGAGCATTGATAAAGCGGACCTTTAAATCCCGAAGCATTACATAAGGCTTTATGAAATTGAAATTGCAAAATATGCGCTAAAAAATAGCGCGTGTAAGGCACATTGGCGGCGATATGATATTTAGCTCCGGCATCAAAATCACTCTCACTACGCGCCACAGGTGCGGCAATACCCTGGTATTGAGTACGCAATTGCCACCAGGATTTATTGTAATCTTCGGGTTTAATTTCGCCGGAATAGACTTTCCAGCGCCATTGATCAATCAATTTACCAAAGGGTAAAAACGCAATTTTTTCCAGCGCCATACGCATTTGTTGATTAATAGTTGCCTGATCATTTGTAACCACCTTATCAATCAAACCGACTTTCTTTAAGTAATCCGGAGTAATCGACAGCATGATGGTATCGCCAATGGCTTCGTGAAAACCGTCATGTGCACCATTTTGAAAAAGCATAGGTAGATTGTTGTAGGCAAGGAAATAATAGACATGCCCCAACTCATGATGAATTGTTAAAAATTCTTCTTCATTCGGTTGAATACATTGTTTTATACGAACATCCGTTCTTGCATCCATTGTCCACGCACTCGCGTGACATACCACTTCCCTATCACGCGGTTTGGTCAACATAGATTTTTGCCAAAAACTTTCTGGCAAGGTTTGTAACCCTAGAGACACAAAAAAATTCTCGGCGATTTTTGTAATCGCAACAGCATCTTTCTTTTGTTTTACCAACGCACCTGTTATGTCGAGACTACCCACACCCGGGTAAGGCTCAACAAGATTGTAAACATTGCCCCACTGTTGGCTCCACATGTCACCTAATAAATGCGCGGGTATAGGTTTGTCGAGCGGAACTTTATCGGCGCCATAATGTTTGGATAAATCGCTGCGCACTTTACATTGCAGTGATTTATAAAGTGGTTCTACTTGTGTCCACAAGCGCTCAACTTCCGCTTCAAAATCTGCAGCAGGCATGTCGTAACCGGAACGCCAGGATGCCCCTAAATCATTAAAACCGTAAGCACGAGCTCCGGAGTTTGCCAATTCAATATAGCGCGCGTATTCATTACGATATTGTGGAGAAATAGAATGCCAACCAGTCCATGCATCCAGTAACTCATCGTAATTTCTGCTAGTTGCCATTACGTCTGATAAGGCTGTTAAATCACGGCAATTTTTCTCGCCTTTACCATCTTTATTATCTTTGCCGTCTTTACAATATTTTGCGGAACCGTAAATACCCGACATTTTTGTACCTAGTGCAGCAAGCTCGCCAATCTCTTCCGGCTTATCAGGCGGTAATAAATCACGTCCTTTGGTCAGGTTGGTATAGGCTTTTGCAGTTGAAGGGCTCATAGGCGCTTGTTGATAATCTCTCGCCTGCGCCAGTAATACTTTTTGCGTTGTTAAAAAGCGTTCACTGGATTTAGCTGCAATTAATGCAGAGTCGTCAGTTATAAAACTTTCGTAAACCCACTGCGCCGTATTATTTTCGAGAGTTGCAACATCCAATTTTTTATTAGCATCGGCGATAAATTCATCCACCGAAATTTTGGGCGCTTCAGCCACAATGTGAGTTTCGGGCACAGCTTCCTCTTTTTTTCCGCAGCCAGACAACAATAAGACCGGCGCCACAAAACCTAGAAGGCACAAAGTTATTGAATGTTTAGCAAATAAGAATTGATTCATAACTTTCATTCTCGTTAAAAGCGTAAATATTATTTGATTCCACGCATAGCCGCTTTTAAAAAAGGTGCGACCAATAACATGAATACCCCTGCGATAATACCCATCCACATTAGGGTGCTGAACAAACTGGTGTAATTCGCAAGAATTTCTGTAGGGCTACTGCCGCCAACTTTAGTATCCACCGCCGCTAATTTTGATAGACGGAACGCAAGCGTTTCTGACAAAGCAGTGGCAACAAACCATGTACCCATGCTAACGCTGACCACGCGTGGAATTGATAATTTCGTTACCGCAGATAATCCAATGGGGGACACGAGTAATTCGCCAACGCTATGTAAAAAATAGGCAAGCACCAACCAAATGGCCGCGACCTTGGCTGATTCGTTTGCAAATTTTGCTCCTAGCACTAAAGCGCCGAACCCAAGGCCAGCCAATATAATTCCAAACGCAAACTTTACCGGCGTACTCGGGTTTAAATTACGTTTTGCCAACCAGGGCCAGAGTATGGCAATAGGAATGGAGAGCGTCATAATGAAGAAGGGGTTTAAGGATGCGAATTGGCTGGCCACTATTGTTGTACCGCCCACTGCGCGATCCAAAGATCTATCTGCAAACAATGTCATGGAGCCAGCGGATTGTTCGAACAAAGACCAAAAGACAATGGTGGACACAATTAAAATCATTAACACCAGGGTGCGGGAAAATTCCACTGAATAATGAAATAAATAACCGTAAACAATAAAAGCAATTATTGCCGCAATTAATGCGTAAACAATAAATTCCGAAAGATTTTCTGAAACATGCAGATAATGATTTTCAGAGAGAATCGCACACACACCTACCACAAAAGTAAACAACGAAATACCGATCACACGTGAGCGATATTTCAACGGATTGTGATGCAACATAGAAAACGCCAGAATTCCTACAATCCCCGCAAGCAAAAATATATTTTGGGTAACATGCACAACGGGTTCTTTTTGCACCAAAAGCCAAACCACCGCCATAGCCGGAAGCGTACCCAAATAAAATAAGTGTTCAAATTTAAAAAAATTAAATACAGGCTTTTGCAGGAGTGCCGCATCTGGTTCAGCACTATAAGCTTTTATTTGTTTTTGCCCGTATAAAAACGTTATCAGCCCTGCAATCATGCCTATACCAGCCAAACCAAAACCGTAATTCCAGCCATAGGTTTCACCCAGCCAACCACAAATTAAGGTGGAAATGAGTGAGCCTACATTAATACCCATGTAGAAAATCGTAAAACCTGAATCACGACGCGGATCATTTTCCGGATAAAGTTTGCCGACGATAACTGAAATATTCGGCTTTAGAAAACCAACACCGACGACTATGAACGAAATAGCAAGATAGAAAATATTCAGCGCGTGTGTGTCGCGCATGGTAATCGCTTCCTTAAGTTGTGTGCCCGCCACAATCAAGGTGCCATCAGCCAGACGTAAATCTTCGTTGAGAACTGTATTAGCCGCGTAATAAATCGCTTGATGTCCTTCAACAGCCATGAGGCAGTGGCCTATAGCCAACAAAATTCCACCAAATAAAACAGCTTTGCGCGTACCTAAATATTTGTCAGCAATCAAGCCACCTATTATGGGCAAGGTATACACCAGCCCCGCATAGGCGCCTAATACATCAAGGCCTTCACCATCGCTAAATAAATGATATTTAGTAAGATAAAGCAATAACAGATATTTCATTCCATAAAATGAAAAGCGCTCCCACATTTCTGTTGCAAAACAAATGTAGAGACCTTTGGGATGGCCTAAAAAATCGGTATTGCCTTGCGATGAATTCATATATGGAAGCTTTCGTAATGTGGTTGAAAGTGGTTGGAACGTGTTAAAGTAAAACGCAAAAAATTATTCTTATTGGAAAAAATACTCCTACCTGACAATATTTTTCTCGGCAATTTTCATATGTAATTAACTGGAACACATATCTGGCTGCTCCCGTTAGCAGGCAGCCAGAAGGGAACAGCCAATAAGTGTATAACTTATCTAAAAAGTATAACTAGCTTGTAAGAACACAGTGCGGCCGTAAGCATCTGTATAGCGTGGGTCCCACCCTACCTGATGCCCAGCTCCGTTTACACGGAGTGACAAAGGTGGTTCTTTATCCAACAAATTATTTACTCCCAAGGTTAAACCTAACTTATCGTCCAATAATTTAAGTTTTGATTGCCAATTAACGGTGTAATAAGAAGGCACATTGAGCTGGATGTCGGTATCTGTACCATAATCTACATCGCCATTCTCATCAATTAAGTTATAGGTTTGTGCCTGATCCAGATATCCAGATTTATAATTTACTGAAAGAGAGTGACTCAATAATTTTTGGTCCAGCGTCAAACCAAAATTTATTTGGTTGCGGAATGTTACTTTTTCATCACCCCCAAATTTACCAAGGCTGCTTCCATTCAGGCTGCTTTTTGATTCAAGCATGTAAGTGCCTGTTAAAGTAGCGGTTAAGGTACCAACATCAAGATTGAAAGTTTGACTCATATTGTAATCGATACCTGATGCGTTGAAACTACCACCGTTCACGGCCGCCTGGATAATCGCCAGCTCCTTTTTCTGTGTTGCCAAGTTAGTTTTGTAAGTGAAAAGGTCGCGATACACATCCGGATTTTCCATAATTTTCTGTTCCGTTAAACGTTCGACTACATCTGTAATTTCAACCTTCCAGTAGTCTACTGTCACATTAAAATTCTTATTCGGTGTAAATACAAATCCAATGGTGGATTGGTCAGACGTTTCTGGTTTTAATTTAGCGCTACCTTCGCGGTACACGTTAGGTTGGAATTCATCAGGCAGGCAATAAGCCGCGTAAGGATCTGAACCGGTAAACGGACAAAGGTAAGTTCCCGAAGTAACACCAAAGTCGGTCAGCGGTTCTGCTACCTCCAGTAAACTGGGTGCTTTAAAACCTGTCCCCACAGATCCACGCAAAGAGAATTCATCACTTAGTTTCCAGCGCGCACTTAATTTATAAGTAGTGTCATCACTTTTTTTGCCCACAGTGCCAAAACCTTCTGAATCCACTGCATCAATACTGTCGTAACGCGTTGAGGCTGTTAATTCAAAAGCATTGGTGAAAGGCAATAACAATTCGGTAAATACCGCCCATTGCGAGCGACTCATATCGTAAGGTGTATCTTTCGATAAAAAGAGAATAGCTTCCGTTTTATTCACGTCTGCAAGCTCGCGTTTGAAACTTAAACTGCGAACATCAACACCCGCCGCCAAAACTGCATTACCACCGTCGAGGGCAAATACAGGTTTTGAAACCTGCCCCTCTAATGAATTAATGTCGATGTCATGTGTGTCCCAGGGGCCGTGATAAATTGTTTTTGCCAAGGCGGTTTTTTCGGCATCAGTAATTTTGTCTGGCGTGGTAAAAATATCCAAACCGCCCGATGACACCAGCTCAATAAATGGATCAGCAAGCAGCCACCCCGTAGGGTAATTATCTTCCTGCGAATTGCTCGAATAGGTATAGGCACCCGAGTAATCAAAATCCCCCATAGCACCTTCAAAGCCTATGACAAAATGTATCGCGTCAGAAACATATTCATCTGTGCGCCCCTCGGCTGGCAAAGCGCGCCAGGTTCCTGAAACATCAATTAAATTATCTGATTGAACTTGCGTCAAATAAGGCAAGACGTATTTGCTAACAAGTTCGGAATCATTTGGAAGCAAAACATTGCCTGTTGGATAAGGTGCAATCCGAGAGGTTAAAGAATTTTTTGAATAAACCAAAGTTGAGTAGGCCGTAAGGTCATCATTAATTTTGTAGTGCCCATTTAAAAATAAAGAATCCGTAGTAGATTCAGGGACTACTTCAACGGTACTTGTGTAGTCAAATTGGCAAGTAGAACCCACTTGAAAATTGTGCTCCGCACAGGTGCCATTTGCTTTTTGATAAGGGTTAAACGAAATGCTGTCTTCGCTCTCATTTATTTCTGTATCTGGGTCATCAGCAATGGAAGGATCAGTGAAGGTAACAGTGGCATTCCCCGGAATAGCGTTCCCTGAACCGTTAAAAAATATACCTGCCTTTCCAGTTTTCGGATCTGTAACTTTAATAATTCCCGTTTTTGCAAAATCGCGATCATGCGCTGCTAATTGCTTTTGATCGTGATGGTTGTAACCTGCAACTAATGCGTAGCCATCGTTTGCCAGTGAACCGAATCCGGTAATTAAATCTATATCAGAAGACTCACCTGCACCGGCGGTAGGTTCAGAGTAGCGCACACTTACCGTTGTTTCATTGACCTCTTTTTTTAGCTGAAAGTTAACTACGCCTGCAATTGCATCGGACCCATAAAGAGCTCCGGCACCATCCGTAAGCACATCCACTTGTTGCAACATGCTCATGGGAATAGCGCTAATATCAATTGCGCTACCAGAATCAGCTGGCGCCATACGACGGCCATTGAGTAAAACTAATGTGTAATTTTCACCAATACTATGAATAGATGCAGTACGAACACCACCACCACCACCACCCACCGAATCACCAACTGAGGTAAAACCTTGCATTGCAGGAATTTTATCCATTAGCTCAGTGGTAGTAACAACGCCCGTTCGCGCGAGCGCATCTTCCGTCAACACCTGAATCGGAAGAGCCCCCTCAAGATCTTTCCGTTTAATTGCGGAGCCGATGACCACGACTTCCTGTACAGAATCTTGTGAATTGGTCTGTGCAAAAACTGCAGAAGATAAAGTTGCGGTGAGACCTGCAGTGCTAATGGCAGCAGCGTGTATTGCGACCAATAATTTATTGCGCGTGTGTGTCATGTGAGCTCCTCAGTACATATGTGATTACTACAAACGTTTAATAACATCATAGGATCAAGAAAATCGGTCATTGCAATGCTCTGCTTTCTAGCCGTCTCGCCTTACAAGTTTGTTAGCTAAATCGCAATTTAAAGCCCAACACACCCCAGAGAAAACCTGGAGGCACACTGTGTCACTTAATTCAATATTAAATACAGAAGTAAGGATCAATAGTTGATATTCAAATTATGCTTATTTCGTGCCACTAACCTAAATTGAATTCTTACTTTTTGAAATTACTTTTCGAGTCTAACCTGAAGTAAACCTGTAGAACTAATCAGGTCTCAGGGCGATTATTAACTTTGTTAATTTATTTTTTTAAGTCATAAAACTATTTTTTTTGCCCGATAGAGTGCATTGAAGCACCAACATCAGGCATGACTACTACCCAGTCATTTCTTAATTTTTTCCGAGCGCATTTTTATTTGTTTTAACTGTACGTGATATTTTGGTCATCACATTAGTGTTGATTTTTCACGTCTCGCCACTGCAATAATACATAGACCCATAGCAAAAATAATTAACAGGCCAACCGAGCCTGGCTCTGGAACTGATACCGACGGTGGTGGTGACCCTTTTACACCATAAATATTCACATGCTCACTATCAATAACATCCAACACCGAAAGCGTGAAACTATTAAACATCAAGGAACCTGATAAGACCGTAAATGAGAAGGCCCCCTGAAAATCTTCCCATACCGCACTTCCAAACCACGCATCGCGCAACGTGATACCGCCGTTTATTTGGGGACTCGTCCAAATATGTTCGTTAACCGGAGTTTCACTTATCGAATCTTCGAATATCGATACCTGTAATTGTGTTCCTTTTTTTAAAGATTTAACGTCCCAGGACAAATCCACTGAATGCTCCCACACGAAACTTGACCAGTACTCTCCAACCCGAACGAAAGGCAAGCTATCGAATTCGTAAGTGTAGGTGTCGCCTTCTTTTAAAATAATGGGACCGGCCATTGCTGAACCGCTGAAGGTCAGAATTAAACTGAACAAACATCTCAAGACTTTCATAAAACCTCCTGCGTTTAATGATTAAAGTCGTTTGATGGCAACTACATTTTTTATCTTCACGGGGCTAAATATTTTTTAATAATGGGTCAGTAAACTCAGCTACCGACTCTACTAAGATATCTGGTTTAACCTTGGATTGCTCAAAATAATGTTGACGAAACTTTCCAGTTTTTACCAAACATCCGGTTATACCCAATAATTGCGCTCCGCCAACATCGCTGTCTATATCATCACCAACCATGATTGCATCGTGTGCACTTACGCCTACCGAATCTAACACCCGCTGAAAAAAATCTGCATTGGGTTTACCCATAACGCGTGCATTTGCACTGCAAACATATTCAAGTCCCGCAACAAAAAAACCTATATCAGCTTTTAATCCATCACTGGTTTGCCAGAAACGGTTTTTATGAAGAGCAATTAATTGCGCGCCGCTATGAATCACGTTGAATAATTTATTAATCAAACTTAAATCCCAGCGATCGCCAATATCTCCCAGCACAACAACGTCAGGATTCACATCATCAAATTCGAATTCGCTAAAGTCTGTTCTAATCGCATCAGCCACGACGGGCCAGATACGCAATGATCGTTGATATTTTTTCTGTAGTTCTTGTAATTCTAATGTGGCAGCGACCGGTGCACTAATAAGTTCGTGAGCCTCCAGCGAGAAATCCAGCGCACGTAACTGAGCAACTAATTCAGCTTGAGATTTAGTCGTCGTGTTAGTTAAGAAGCGCAATTGAAAACCTTGTTCCCGCAAACGATGTACCGCGTCAACCGCACCGGGAATAGCCTGATTTCCAATATACAAAGTGCCGTCGAGATCAAATAAGATAAGTTTATGATTAAGTTTCGGCATGACTCAACTCCTTATAGACTTCACTATAACGCTATTTGGCTGCAGTAAGAAATCCATAAATGAAATTACTCGCGACTCAAATAAATTAATGTGCCATCGCGATAATTTACACGCCACCTTACATATAATTTCCTCCCTAAAAATAAAATGAAAAACATTTACATTTTTCGTTAGATAAAAATAATTATTTCGCTCCGTAATATTGTTTAAGCGCGGCGATAAAAACGCCTACTTTGTGAGAGCGCTGCACGCTGGCAGGGAAAACGGCGTAGATTCCTCCACCGGGCAAAGCCCATTCCGGCAACAAACGAATCAACCGACCCTCGGCGATTTCATCCTTTACTAAAAAGTCGGGTTGGATAATAAAACCTGCATCGGCCAATGCAGCAGCCTTAACGGAAATTGAAGTGTTGGAACTTATGCTGGCATTAAAACGCACGGATTCAGACGCATGCCCCTTACGAACGAAATTCCAGTTCAATGCATTAGATAGCACAGAGAGTGCCACAAATGGATGCTGTTCAAGTTCTTTGGGCCTGCCTGGTAATCCCATTGCAAACATTTTCGGTGATGCAACTACCCATTCTTCAAAGTGTGCGATCAACACAGCCTTGTGGCTGGAATCAGCGAGACGACCAATACGAATTGCGACATCAACACCTTCCGCAACCATATCTACGCGTTGATCGCTTGAAATAATTTCAATGCGAAGTTCCGGATGAGCCCGAATAAGTTCAGCGGCGAGCGGAGCAATAACCGAAGCACCAAAATCTACAGAGACAGAAACGCGTAACTTACCGCGCACTTGCTGAGTATTACTGCTTGC
Organism: uncultured Gammaproteobacteria bacterium; assembly: GCA_966096785.1. Classification (GTDB taxonomy): domain Bacteria; phylum Pseudomonadota; class Gammaproteobacteria; order Pseudomonadales; family Cellvibrionaceae; genus Cellvibrio. The sequence goes on from CBHTVU010000051.1 coordinate 19,140, forward strand.
CAATGCAATAGCGGCCTCAGTATCTTGCAAAATTTTTTGGCAAGCGTCGTAAAACAACATACCCGCTTCCGTAAGGTGTAAACGGCGCGTAGTGCGAACCAATAGATGGCTACCAATCTCAGCTTCCAATTTTTGAATGTGTGTGCTCACCATTGTCTTCACCAACCCTAAGCGCTTGGCCGCTGCAGTAATTGATCCGGTTTCCACCACGGCTACAAACACCACTAGTCGATTGAGATTGATATCAAAAAGAGAAGCCATAAAAGGTTACCCGAGTGAAAGCGCGTTGATGACTGCCACATATTTCCTATCATGTGATTATTGTCCATTAATAATGAACTCACAATAAAATATTAGCCGTCTTATCAGGACAATGTACTGAGGGCATACTGACCTTACTGAATCCTCAGTCATCTTTTAGGAGAAACAAATATGAAACTCGCCATAGTCGGAGCCACAGGTTTTATCGGGCAATACATTTTTAATGAAGCCGTAACGCGCAAACACCAGGTACTCGCTCTGGTGCGTAATCCCGCGAAAATAACTTCTTCAACGCAAGTCACGCCAAAAAAAGTGGATGCACAAAACCCCACCGCGTTGACGGCAGCTTTAGCTGATCAGGATGCAGCGGTAATCAGTATCCATTACGAAAATCAGAACATTGTCAGCATCATCAATGCGGTGAAAATATCCAAGGTTAAGCGTGTGCTTTTCATAGGCGGTGCCGCAAGCCTCGAAGTTGCACCGGGTGTGCAACTACTGGATACACCGGAATTTCCCGATCAATGGAAAGCAACGGCCGAAGCTGCAAAAAATCTTCTTAATATTTTAAAAGGCGAGAAAGAATTGAATTGGGTTTATGTATCACCCTCTGCATTTATTGAACCTGGTGAACGCACAGCAAAATTCCGTTTAGGTTTAGATCAACTACTACTTAACGAAAAGGGTGAAAGCCGAATTTCTACCCAGGATTTTGCAATTGCAGTGTTGGACGAATTGGAAAATCCGCAACACAAACAACTGCGTTTTACAGTGGGTTACTAACCATAAATTACTTAGCAAACCTTTATAAAAAGTAGGCGATAAAAATGAGTAATAAAACTTTTGTAGAACTGTTTGGTTTTGATCATCCGCCTGCCCGCTTGAGCCAGGCAGTAGTGATCCTGATTGATATGCAGCGTGAATATTTGGATGGTTCAGTGCCCCTTCCCGATTTACAAGCAACATTAACAGGCGCTAAAGATTTATTAGCTGCGGCACGCCTAAATAACACACCAGTTTTTCACGTAGTGAACCAAGGCCCAGAGGGTAACTTATTATTTAATAAAGACGGACCTTATTACACGGAGCTTGCAGAGGTTGCCGCCATTGATGGTGAAGTGACTGTAATTAAACATTTACCTAATGCATTTGCAGGCACTCATTTACAATCTTTAGTGGAGGCAACTGGTCGTAAACAATTAATCATTGCAGGTTGCACCACACATGTATGCGTATCCGCAACGGTTCGCGCCGCGCTGGATTTAGGTTATGAATCAACAGTGGTGGCTAAGGCCACCACCAGTCGCGATTTATTTGATTTTAAAGGCAATAGAGTTCCCGCAGAAATTGTAAAACA
>CBHTVU010000052.1:0-20545 GCA_966096785.1 uncultured Gammaproteobacteria bacterium
GAGTCGGATGCTCTAACCAACTGAGCTATAGGCCCTTGAATCTGTGCGAGGCTGCGCTCGCGAGCCGCGCATTATAGGGACTTGTTTTGGATGTGGCTACAGGTTTGTGTGTTGCGGTGGAAAGTTTGTAACTTATTGATTGTTTGTCGAATTTAGCTGGCGCGTTGAGCCGGGTCGATATCGTAGATACAAAAACGGCAGCACATAAAAGCTTATGTGCTGCCGAAGTCTTACTCACAAACTAACAATTTATCTATCGTTTACCGCTAGAACTGGAAGCGCAAACCAACGCGATACATACGACCGATCAAGTCATAAATCATCGGGTTGGCCACTGTGCCTGTGCCGGGTGATATGGCCGGGTCTTTGTTCAGCAAGTTATCGATTTTGGCGTAACCGGTCAGGTTGTCGGTAAATTTGTAACTTCCGCCAAGATCAATCCGGAATGTACCGTCCATATGGTTGGTATTTACGGTGGGGTGAATCACAGTACTCATAGGACAGTCGGTTTGGCAGACGATAACTTCATTGTTGAACACGCCGTCGCTGATCCAGTGTTCAGTCAAGCTGATCCCCCAGGTGTCTGTATCCCAACTTTGAGTCGCCAACACTTTCCAATCTGGAGTATTGCCTGTGTTCACGCCGGCGCTATCAACCGGAATTGTGTTTAGCACACCGGAATCGGTGATGAAACTAAGAGTGCGTGTTCCCAAGGCTCGTAAGGTAAGGGTGCCGGGGCCTAAATCCATCTGATAAGAAGCCTCTATGTCATAGCCTTTGTTCTCTATAGACGCAAGGTTAAAGGCCTGTAGGCGAACGTAGTTGGTGTTTGGAACTGTGCTGGTCAGCAACATGGCATCACACAATTCCTGATTGCCTGCAACGCAAAGGTCAACTTCTTGCTGCGCACCCAAGGTGTTAATAACGCCTTCAACTTTGATGTCGAAGTAGTCCAGAGACAGGCTTAAACCGGGTGCCCAGTCTGGTTGAGATAAAACGATACCGAACTCGTTGTTGCGCGCTTCTTCTGGGCGCAAATTCGTATTACCAACGGTACGCTGTTGAACCGTGATGTTATTGCCCAGATAGTTAACGGTGTTATTGATCACGATCTCAGCGGCGAAGAGTTCACTCAGGTTTGGCGCGCGTACATCTTTTGAAGTCACCGCGCGGAAACGCAGACCGCTAATACCGGTTTGCCAGGTGCCGCCCAGTTTCCAGGTATCCACTTCCCCAGCAGTGCTATAGTCGGTACGACGAGCCGCCATGTTGAGGTTAGCCTCACCCAGGGAATCTGAATCAAGAACAGGTACGTTGAGTTCCAGATAACCTTCTTTTACGTCGTACTCACCTTTTGCGTAGTGGAAGTTACCCGCAAACCAGTGGTTACCAATGGGATTGGTCAACACGGGGTCTGCTGGATATTCCGGCGTATTGGGGCTCTCCGGGCGCGCACCATTACCGTATGGATCACCGGTAACGACGTATTCCTCTTTACGGTATTCCAGACCTGTCGCCACTGCGATTGGGCCTGCCCATGAAGAGAAAGGCTCGCCGGTAATGTTAAAGCTGGCTACGTTTTGCTTTTGCGGGGAGTGCTGGTGTGGACCATTTTCCGGGAATACATAGTTGTAGGCGGCATCGCTTGGCGCAACATTTCCGAAGATATTCATGGGAACGCAACCGCTCGCACGCGCGGCCGGGTCACGGCAAATGATAGTGCCGTTCGGGCCTGCAATTGCATCAATAGAGGCGTTGTAACGGTTGTTGAGCATGATGTCGTGAACTTTAAGATCAGTCTCGTTTTTCCCGTACTGATAATAAGTGTCGTAGGTCCAATCGGTGTTAAACGCGTTGAATTTTCCGTTAGCGCCCAGCACAAAACGCTCTTGCTCGCGCGTTGGGTGAACGTTTTGAAGCGGCTTTATTTGAGCATTCACTGTACCGTATTGAAATTGCGTAATGTTATTTGCAACGCAGGCTTCCCGAACTGATTCAGGTAAATAAGGGTTGTCGCACTTCATGGTCAAGTTGGCGTTTTTAGCAGCTCCCGCGATCGGATAGTTGACGGATTCGACGCGTGCCTTGTTAATCGTGGCGTAAATTTCGGTGTCCTCGTTAATATCGAAACCGATTCGCGCATAACCCACATTACGTTCAAGTTGGGACGCTAGGCTTTTGCCCCCGCTATTCAAACCACTTAAATCACCACCTTCACACAAGTTGGCGACACAGTTTTTTCCGTATTGGAACTCATAGGGTTCGCTATTTTCCCCAAATGCGATCCCCTTCAATGGACCTCCGGTAATCAAACCGTATTTGGCATATTGGTTATTTTGCGCGCGGTCGATTAAGTAGCGTTGTGGTTTGCCGTCAGTCGTTTCGCTAATTTGACGGTTTGCAAACTCGGCGCCCGTATACCAGTCACGCCCACCTGGCCCTTCCAATCCGAAGCCTGCTGGTGGAATACCATCTTCTTTGCCATGCTCACCGCTCAACTGAATGTGCAATCTATCATCAAGAAAGCTCCCGCCCCACGCTAGTTGGCCGGTTACACCTTCGTTGTCTGCATAAGTGGATTGTGCTGCCTGAATATTTCCTTTAACGCCTACGAATTCTTTATCGGTGATGAAGTTCACCACACCACCAACGGCGTCAGAACCGTAGGATGCAGAGGCACCGCCGGTTACCACATCTACATTTTTAATCAGCAGTTGTGGAAACTGGCTGATATCAGGAACACCGGTTACGTTAGCGCCAACTACGCGTTGACCATCTAACAACGTAAGCGTGCGGATAGCGCTCAAGCCACGCAAGCTAAATGAACTTAAACCCTGAACACCGCTACTGGTGCTGTAGGTCATAGCCTGGGTACCCGTGCTTCCTTGAAGCGACGGCAATTGTGCGATAGCCGTGAATATATTTGGTTGCGCTGACTTTTGAATATCTTCGACTGTCAGCGATGTTGTTGGAGTGGGCTGTGTAAAACCACTAGCGATGATGCGGGAGCCGGTAACAGTAACTTCAGTTACCTCATCTGCTTTGGTTTCTTGCGCGTAAGTGTTAATACTAAAGGCTGATAGGCTTGCCAAGGCTATGCAGGCTGGCAAGAGTTTAGGTTGAAACTGGTTATTCGACCTCATCTTATTATCTCCGAAAATTTTTATTGTTAGTTAGCGCGACCCGATTGTAAATGATTGCGCTACCATTTGGTCGTCAAAAAAATGGACCTGTCTGTTATTGATTAAACTCGGTCCATTTATTTGACGCTTAAAAATATGACCCGCCTAAGATGGGTCATATTTTACTCAGATTATCATACTAATCATCTTTTAGTCATCTAAAAAGCTACGTAGATGATCAGAGCGGGAAGGGTGGCGTAACTTGCGCAACGCTTTCGCTTCAATCTGACGAATACGCTCACGCGTTACGTCGAATTGTTTACCTACCTCTTCCAGTGTGTGGTCAGTGTTCATGTCGATACCGAAACGCATACGAAGTACTTTAGCTTCGCGGGCAGTAAGGCCGGCGAGCACTTCGCGGGTTGCTTCCATCAAACCTTCCATTGTGGCCGATTCAACCGGAGACACGATTGTGGTGTCTTCGATGAAATCACCTAAATGCGAATCTTCATCGTCACCGATCGGAGTTTCCATGGAGATAGGTTCTTTGGCAATTTTCAGCACTTTGCGAACTTTATCTTCAGGCATATCCATACGTTCGCCGAGTTCTTCCGGCGTCGGCTCGCGCCCCATTTCTTGCAACATCTGACGAGACACACGGTTGAGTTTGTTAATAGTCTCAATCATGTGTACCGGAATACGAATGGTGCGCGCTTGGTCAGCGATAGAACGAGTGATTGCCTGACGAATCCACCAGGTTGCGTAGGTCGAGAATTTGTAGCCACGACGATATTCGAACTTGTCCACCGCTTTCATCAAACCGATGTTGCCTTCCTGAATCAAATCGAGGAATTGCAAACCGCGGTTGGTGTATTTTTTCGCGATCGAAATTACCAGACGCAAGTTAGCTTCAACCATTTCTTTCTTCGCACGACGCGCACGCGCTTCGCCGATAGACATGCGACGGTTGATGTCTTTAATACTCGCGAGGCTTAAACCGGTTTCGGTTTCGATATGTGCAAGTGCTTGTTGCCCCGCAACCACATCGGGCAATACGGATTGCAACTTATCGGCATTTTCAACTTTGGCTCTAATTAAATCTGGTAACCAATCTTCGTTGATCTCGTTACCGGGGAATTCTTTAATAAAGGTTTTGCGTTGCATTTGGGCTTTGCGCGTACACAAGTCCATCACCAAACGCTCAGCTTTACGCACGCTTTCCAAAGTTTCACGCGCTTTGCTGTAGAGCGGTTCGAATTGGCGAGTAGGGAGTTTGAAAAATTTAAACAGGTCGCCCAGTTCAGATAATTCCTTCTCGGCTTGCTTGCTTCCGTAACCGTATTTAGCCAGCACTTTTGTCGCTTTTTCATGTTGCTTTTGCAGGGCTTCAAAGCGAACTTTGGCTTCCTCAGGATCTACACCCGAAACAGCTTCTTCTTCATCTTCGGCTGCGCCACCTTCTTCATCGTCGTCATCGCCAGCTACTTTTACGCCAGCTACGGGAGCAACTTCGATTTCTGCATCGTCATCAATTAAGGTTGCAGGAATTTCTTCAACCGGATCGAGCCAACCAATAATGACATCCGCAAGACGACGCTCTTCTTTGGCAACTAATGCGTATTCATTAAGAACCTGCTGCACGGCGCCTGGCCAGTAGGCCACAGCATGCATTAATTCGCGCACACCTTCTTCAATACGTTTGGCAATGACAATCTCGCCTTCACGGGTCAAGAGTTCAACCGTGCCCATTTCACGCATATACATACGCACTGGGTCGGTGGTACGGCCGGCTTCGGTTTCTACGGCAGCAAGTGCCGCCGCCGCTTCGGCTGCAGCGATTTCATCTGCAGCGGCATCGCCATCAGTCATCAATAAGGTATCGGCATCGGGCGCGGTTTCGTACACGCGAATCCCCATGTCGTTAATCATCTGGATGATGTCTTCAACCTGATCCGGATCGGAGATATCTTCTGGTAAATGGTCGTTAACTTCGGCGTATGTGAGGTAACCCTGTTCTTTACCGCGGGCTATCAACTCTTTAATACGGGATTGTTTTTCTTGAGCGTCATCAGACATTAAGTGACCCTGTGAAACGTGAGTGAGAAATGCAAAGCGCGGGATTATAGCGCAATTGAACGAACGGATTCTAGCAAAGCAGGCCGCAAATCCCCTGTGGAACCCATGATGGGGACTAATTTAGGGATTTAAATAGGTAAAATCAGGGCTGGGATGATTTATTTGCCAGGGCTGCGCGTACAAGTTGTTCGCGTTCTTCTTTGCTGAGCTGAGTAAAGTCGGTGTTCTTAATTTTTTCCAAGTGCGCCGCGGCTTTTTTTGCGTTTTGCTGGCGATACAGTGCGTCCAAGCAGCCTTTAAAAGCGGCTTCGTTGTCGTAATCAGCCTTGGCTGCTTTATCATCACGAGTTGTGCTGAGCGCGCTAGCAGCTTGCAGTAAGTCGTTGCCTGCAATTTTGGCCAAACGTTCAGTTTCGTCCTCGCCGTACATGCTGCGCCAGTAGCCTAACAAATTTGAGATGTTGTAATGCGGGCGTTCGTGCAAGACCTTTAATAATCGACCGAGCATCTGTAGGTCAGAATCTCTATCTTCAAGCCAAGAGTCATGTTCGGGTTCATGAGCTGCTAGCGTTGGTGCAGCAACTAAGAGCGCTACGGCTTTTTGCGCTGGCGTCATCAACATACGATTGCTGGAGCTATTCCACGGTGACGCCTGTTCGGCTACCGAACGAGTATTATGGCCGCTGTAATACTCCTCGTAATTGGGTGGGGGTGCCTCTGTATCGTAATGATTTGACCAACCTGGATCTCCGGCATATTGGTGGTGCGGAGTTGGGTTCGGCTGGGGCTGAGTTGCTTGCTGAATATGGATTTGCTTTGGGGTTGGCTTTGCAGGGGCGCGAGTTATTTCTTTGGCAGGTTCTGGTCTCGGTTCCGGGTTTTTGCTGGCTTCAATAATTAAATCTTGCAGGATGTTACGACTTAAGCCTGTACGTGTCGCCAGGTTTTCAAACATGAGTTCTTTAAATACGCTTTTTGGAAGCTTATCCAGCATTGGTGCGGCGCGTTTACTAAAGGTCGCGCGGCCTTCCATGGTGCGGATGTTCAAGCCTTCAGCGGCGGTATCAAAAAGTTGATCCTCAAGCGGTACGGCCATGGAAATCATGGTTTCGAATTTTTCCGGTCCGATTTTGCGAACTAAGGTGTCTGGATCTTCGCCCTCGGGTAAAAACAAAAATTTTACCGTGCGGCCATCCGCCATAGTGGTGAGCGATGCATCTAATGCACGTCCAGCAGCAGCGCGACCGGCTTTATCCCCATCAAAACAAAACACGACTTCGTTGGTGTATTTGAAGGCTTTATTGAGATGATCTTCGCCGCAAGCGGTGCCCAGAGTAGCGACTCCGTAACGAATACCGAATTGTGCGAGGCTGACCACATCCATATAGCCTTCAACAACAAGCAGGCGTGGCAAATCGCGGTAGGCGAGTCGCGCTTCGTATAGACCGTAAAGCTCTTGGCCCTTGTGGAATATTGGTGTTTCCGGTGAGTTGAGATATTTGGGTTTATCGTCTCCCAGAACTCGTCCGCCAAAGCCGATAGTGCGCCCGCGGATATCGCGAATCGGAAACATGATTCGATGACGAAAACGGTCGTAAAGTTTTTTATCATTCTCGTGATGAATCAACATGCCGCCTTCAATCAGAAGGTGCTTATCTTCATCATTTTGCGCGAGAGCTTTAAGTAGATTGTCCCACCCCGGGGGGGCGAAACCTACGCCGTAATCTTTAGCTGTTTTTCCATCCAGCCCGCGGCCTTTAAGGTAGTTAACGGCCATATGTTTACTGGGGTGATGACGAAGCTGCTGCTGATAAAACTCATCGGCTTTTTCAAGCAAGCTGTAAATACTCTTACGTTCTTGCTCGCGTTTGATCTGCGCTTCAGTTTGTACCTCGCGCGGAACCGTTAACCCCGCTACACGTGCAAGTGATTCAATCGCTTCGGGAAAACTAAGCCGCTCATAATCCATCACGAATCCAAGCGCGTTACCACTGGCGCCGCAACCGAAACAGTAATAAAACTGCTTGTCTGGGCTTACGGTGAAAGAGGGAGTTTTTTCATCGTGGAATGGACAGCAGGCGCTGTAGTTTTTGCCGGTCTTTTTCAGTTTTACACGACTATCCACCGTATCAACAATATCGATACGGTCGAGCAGGTCGTCGATAAAGCTTTGGGGAATCATGCCGGACATATAGGTTGTGTATGAGTCGCGTGGCTGGACAGAATACTATAAACCCGGTTCAAAGCGATTTAGATTTTGGCGGATTCGACAGGGTGTTTTAGAGGGTATTTACAAATTACAGGCAGCAAAAAACCGCGATGTAATTTTACATCGCGGTTTTCAAGTCATCATTTAATCAGGCTTGCATTGGCTTCTAAAGCGGGCAGGCCAATCAAAAATTAATATAGACGGGTAAACTTTTTAGATTCGCGTTGAACCTTTTTAGCGTGGCGCTTAACTGCGGCTGCAGCGTCACGTTTACGAATAGTGGTTGGCTTCTCGTAGCATTCGCGAGCGCGAACGTCAGCCAAAATGCCTGCTTTTTCACAAGCGCGTTTAAAACGACGTAAAGCTACGTCAAAGGGTTCGTTTTCTTTAAGTTTTACTGAAGGCATGTTTTGACCTGTTTTGTTCTGGAAAATGATGTCTTGCGGAGGCTTAATGCGCATGCAACAAGCTATCCGAGGGGTGCGGATTCTATACATTTATACTTTCAGCTGCAACCACTTAGGCTCCTGACTTGGCCAAACTTCTATTTTTGTGAGGGTATCTCCTTTATGATGACGCCCTGATTTTTAGCGAGCGTTTTACTCATTATGCGAATTCTTGGCCTGGAAACCTCCTGCGATGAAACCGGTGTTGCTGTTTATGACAGCGAGTGCGGTCTGCTCGCACATACCCTTTATAGCCAAATCGCGCTGCATGCAGAGTACGGCGGCGTGGTTCCCGAGTTGGCCTCGCGTGACCATGTTCGTAAAACCTTGCCACTTATTAATGAAGTGTTGGAGAAAAGCGGTTCATCGGCAGCTGATATTGATGGTATTGCCTATACATCCGGCCCCGGTTTAATCGGCGCTCTGATGGTAGGTGCTTCGCTTGGGCGCTCACTTGCCTACGCTTGGAATGTGCCAGCCATCGGGGTTCACCATATGGAAGGCCATTTACTGGCGCCGATGCTGGAAAATAATCCACCCGCTTTTCCGTTTGTTGCCTTGCTCGTATCCGGTGGCCATACACAATTAGTGAAAGTAGATGCAATTGGTGTCTACGAGTTATTAGGTGAATCTGTAGATGACGCCGCCGGTGAGGCGTTTGATAAGGCCGCCAAAATGCTCGACCTGGATTACCCCGGTGGCCCTCAAGTCGCTAAGCTTGCAGAGTCGGGCAGAGAAGGGCGCTTTGTTTTCCCTCGCCCTATGGTTGACCGTCCTGGACTGGATTTTAGTTTCAGCGGATTAAAAACATTTACCCTTACCACAATCGCAAAACACAAATTAGAAAATGGTTTGCCTGACGATCGAACCTGCGCAGATATTGCCTGTGCGTTCCAAACCGCAGTCGTGGAAACTCTGGTGATTAAATGCAAGCGTGCACTTGAGCAAACTGGTTTAAAAACTTTAGTGATTGCGGGTGGTGTATCCGCGAATAAAAAATTGCGTGCAGATTTAGAGATTGCTCTGGCAAAAATAAATGCAAAAGTATTTTACGCTCGCCACGAGTTTTGTACCGATAATGGCGCCATGATCGCGTACGCGGGTTGCCAGCGGTTGCTCGCGAATCAGCACGAAAGCCTCGCTGTGAATGTAAAGGCGCGTTGGCCGCTCGATAGTTTGTCCCCTCTTTAATTTATTTGGCAAAAAGTTATGGATATTATTTTCATCCGCGATTTGCGCGTCGATACGATCATCGGGGTTTATGACTGGGAGCGCGAGGTCAAACAAACTTTGGTATTTGACGTTGAAATGGCAACAGATATTCGTAAAGCCGCAGCGACTGACAATATCGACTTTGCATTAAATTATCATGCTGTTTCGCTACGCATTATTTCCTACGTCCAATCGCATCACGCGCTTTTAGTGGAGACACTCGCGGAAAATGTTGCGACGCTGATTCGCAATGAATTTCATGTTCCATGGTTGCGCTTGACGTTGACCAAGCCTAATGCTGTTTTAGGTGCAAATGCGGTTGGTATAATTATTGAGCGCGGTTCTAAACCTGCTAGTGGAACGTTTGAATGACAAAGGTGTTTTTAGGTTTAGGCAGTAATCTAAATCGAGAAAAAAATATTCGCGCGGGATTGATTGCGCTCAAACACAAATTCGGAAGCCTAAGCTGTTCTCGCGTATATGAGAGTGAATCTGTTGGTTTCAGAGGTAGTCATTTTTATAATTTAGTGGTGTCTTTGCAAACTAGCTTGAGCATTACGGGTTTGTCTGAAGTAATTAAAAAAATTGAAGATGACAATGGCAGAGTGCGCACCGGTCCAAAATATAGACCGCGCACATTGGATATAGATATCCTCACCTACGGCAATTTTGTTGGCGTAGATGCAGGTATTGAACTGCCTCGTGCAGAGATTACTAGTAACGCTTTTGTATTGTTACCTTTGTCGGAAATCGCTCCGAATGAATTACATCCAGAAGCAAAAAAATCCTATGCCCAGCTTTGGGCAGAGTACGATAAAAGTTCTCAGGCTTTATGGCCGATTGATTTCCTGTGGGATTCTGAAGTTGCGTGAGTGGTTCGTTGATGACTACGTGCGCGTAATAGTGCTGAATCCCAATTATGTTTTTTCTTGCCAATGATTGTTCAAAATTGCCCAGAGTTCGTGATCTTTCCATTGCCCGCCACCCACTCTTAAATAGTTTTTAGAATATCCCTCCTTGGTAAATCCAGCTTTGGCAACTAACTTGATGGAAGCAAGATTTTCGGGTTGGATATTAGCCTCCAATCTATGTAAGTTTAAATGAGTAAAGGCTTCTTCTATGAGTAAAAGCAGTCCCTGATGCATTAATCCTCGTTGCTGATATGGTGCGAAAACTTCGTAACCAAGATACGCGGATTGAAACCAGCCTCGAACAATGTTTGAAATATTAAATGTACCGACAAGTTCATGCGTATCTTCGAGACAAACAAGGTAGCGATGAGGTTTATTTATATAATCGTCGATATTTTCGGGTGGATATGTAAAAGGTTGATGAAGATTGATGCTTCGTTCGTAAGCATCAATCAAGGAATTTTTGTCTTCACAATTAGCTTTGCGTAGATAAACCGAATTTGGTTGAGCCATTGTTACAACCACTTTTTATAAGCAAATATTCCGGCTGCGAATGAAAAAAGTAACATGCCTATCCAGACAAAATAATAACCATATTGCCAATGAAGCTCGGGCATATTGTCGAAATTCATTCCGTACACGCCAACAATAAATGTAAGCGGAACAAAAATTGCGGTGATAACAGTTAGTACCTTCATTGTATTGTTCAGCTGGTGTGAGCTAATAGATAAATAGCCATTAATTAAGTCGCCACAAATTTCAAAATACATGGTGCATAAACTATTTAAACGCTCGCAACGCTCAAATAAATCTTGCAAGCCGTGTTCTATATCGCCATCTTCATCAATAAGGCGTTGGGGAATATCTTTTAATAAATTAGTGACGAGGCGTTCATGATAACTAAAAATACGTTTTAATTTTCGCAAGCGAGATTTATAGGCAATGAGCTCGCGCATAATTTCATCACTAGGTTTTTCTTGCATGGAATCTTCTATTTCATTTAAGTAGGGCTCAAATTCTAAAATAGAATCCAGATAACACCCGACAGAAAAGCGCATGATTTTTGATGCTAACAACCCTGGGCTCACTAACAAGTTTTCTTGTCTGGCGTGCTCCCAAAAATGTGTAATGCCACGCGACGGTCGTTGGTGACAGCTAATCAAGCAGCGGTCACCAGCGAAGAGTGCGATTGTCATCTGCTTGAACGTAAGATCCTTTTTAAATTCGCTCAGGCCACGATATAAAATCAGTGTGTGTTCGTCAAACGTCTCAGTTTTTGGTGGATGACGAAAACGCTGCACATCTTCAATAGCTAACTGATGACACTTAAGTGATTGTAAAATAGTTTTTTCATCTGCGGGGCGCTCACCTTCCAGATCAATCCAAATGAACCCACATTTATCTTGCCGCCAGCGCTCGACAAGCTCTTCGTTGCCCGTTAAATATTCACCGTCTTTTGTGAGGAGCTGAGTTCGTATCATTATTTTGTAGTCACATTGTTGTTCATTATGTCGTTTAGCGCTTTAAGGCGTAATCGATTTACTTCATCACCAAATTCTTTACCAGTAAAACCGCGCGCACTAATATCTTTTATATTAATGGTTAAGGAGCTTTTTAGGGCTGTGCGGAAATAGTCTGCCTGAGGATAATCTCTGTCTTCAAAACCGGTACGGCCGCGAGCATCTGCTTCGCAGCAAACGAGAAATTGTTCGAATCGTTCTGGTCTACGAAAAGCATCAGTCATTTGCAAAACTTTCAATGCTGTCGACGGCTTTAGTTCAAGTGCGCGATGGCAGTGCGTGTGCCACTGTGCGACCATCAGCGCGAGCTCTTTATATTCCTTCGGTGCACCTATGCGGCCACACAAATTTTTTACGAGAGGAATGCTGCGCTCTTCATGGGCAATATGGCGCGGCCATTCGTCCTGCGGTGTTGTCCCTTTACCTAAATCGTGCATTAGGGTTGCAAAGCGAACACAAGTATTATTGGTAATTTTTGCCGCTTGCTCCAGGCTCATGAGTGTGTGAATTCCGGTGTCAATTTCGGGATGATGAATCGCTGTTTGAGGTACGCCAAACAACTTATCAATTTCAGGAAATATTCGTTTTAATGCGCCGCAGTCGCGCAGACTTTGAATAAAAACATCCGGCGATTTTTCACCGAGTGCGCGCTGTGTTTCCTTCCATGTGCGTTCAGGTACCAAGTGATCTACTTCGCCGTTGTTAACCATTTCCTGCATAAGAACATTGGTTTCATCTGCAACAGAAAAACCTAAATGATGATAGCGAGCAGCAAATCGGGCTACCCGTAAAATACGCACAGGATCTTCTAAAAATGCATTAGAAACATGGCGCAATTTTTTGTTGATGATATCGTGTTGTCCACCGTAGGGATCAATCAAATTGCCGAATTCATCTTCAGCAATTGCATTGATGGTAAGGTCGCGTCTTATAAGATCGTCTTCGATGGTAACGTCTTCACCACAGTAAAAACTAAAGCCTGCGTAGCCACGGCCAGTCTTTCGCTCTGTGCGTGCCAGTGCATATTCTTCTTTGGTGTCAGGATGTAAGAATACCGGGAAATCTTTGCCTACAGGAGTGAAGCCTTGCTGCTCCATGATTTCAGGTGTAGCGCCCACGATTACCCAATCCTTTTCATGAAAAGGATAACCGAGTAGCTTGTCGCGTACTGCTCCACCCACTAAATATGTTTTCATTATTTCACCTGTTCACGATGAAAAGAGTATAGGTGATTTGCTTATAAAAAAAAATTCAAAAAAGGGTTGAGAAAGTTATAAGTATCCTTTAGAGTCAGTGCATCTTAAATTTTCAGAAATTAATTCTATGTCTCTCCATCATTCCGTTAAACGAATTTGCGCAATGCGACCCCTCTTCTGGGCAGTCGTGTACGCATATTTGTCTGCGGAGTTTGAAAGAGAATAGCAAAGAAGTAAAAAATTCTCGATTTATCAAAGGCCGCAGCATAAAACCTGCGGCCTTTTTGTTTTCAGAAAAAATTGCCGCGTGTTTTCTCTTGTAGCCTCTTTCAACAAGGAGCAGGCGCATGGCAGTTTTACTCGCATATTTTTCGGTGGTGCTTATTTGGGCCACCACTCCTCTCACAATCCAATGGAGCAGCGATAGCTTAAGTTTTATTGCTGCTGTAGTGCTGCGAATGTCCGCAGCGCTGGCCATCGGGCTTGCTATTAATTTATTTTTACGGCGCAAATTATTTGCGCAAGATGGTGTATGGCAGGTCTATGCCGCTGGTGCTATTGGAATTTTTCCCAATATGCCAGTTGTCTATTGGTCTGCACAATTTATTCCGTCGGGTTTAGTTGCAGTCGTATTTGCGATGTCGCCGTTTGTCGTTGGGCTCATGACGTGGGTTTTGTTAAAACATAATCCTTTCACATTCAGACGTGTATTTGCATTGGTATTAGCGCTTCTGGGATTGGTTGTTATTTTTTATCATCAATTCCAATTAAATATACATTCGGCCTACGGTGTTGTAGGAATTTTGTTGTCTTGTTTTTTATTTAGTTTCAGTAGTGTGTTGGTAAAAAAGTTGGATGTAAAAACCGATGCCTTCAATCAAGCTTTAGGGACATTATTATTTTCTTTACCGGGTTTGCTATTAATGTGGTGGTTTGTCGATGGCCATATACCACTGAGTGTTTCCACAAAGTCATTGATGGCAGTAGGTTATTTAGCTGTGTTTGGGTCTCTTGTTGGCGCAGGTTTATTTTTTTATGTATTAGCAAATATGGCACCTACGTCTGTATCACTTATTACGTTTATGACGCCAGTGCTTGCGTTGATATTAGGAGCTTGGGTTGGAAATGAAACTTTAAGTATGCAGTTGTGGGTTGGCGCGGCGCTTGTGATTATTGCGCTTTTACTCTATCTGGATTTATCTTCAAACAACTTGTTTTTTAAATATCTCAGGCGCAACTCTTGGACGGACGATGGCTTGTTCGATGCCAAACATGATTATCACAGGCATAAGTGAGCCACTTTGGTGCGCAGTTTTGTGATCTGCTAACGAATACTGCGCTCAATTGGTGCCTCGGTTGGTATGTTAAGTTGTATGCAAGATAGTATTCGTCTTTTAAGGTAATGAAATATAAAGGAAATATAAAGTTGGCTTGCAATCTGCAAAGTTACTAGCACGTCGTTCAATATGATTCGGCTGCCTCAAAACTAATGTAGAAACACACTTAGAGGATTTACTCATGAAGATGAAACAAAAATTGGTTGCTAGTGCGATAGCTCTTTCTGCAATAGCTGGTTTTGCTGTACCTGCTGCTCATGCCGATGTTGCCGCTACAGTTGGTGCATCAAACATGTACTATTGGCGTGGCTTTGATTTGCTCGGTGGTGCAGCCTTGTCTGCTGATGTGAATGTAAGTTCCAATGGATTTATTGCAGGTGTTTGGACATCATCTGGTGACGATACGCTGGGAACAGAATACGACCTATACGCTGGGTATTCAGGATCTGCAGGGGATTTTACTTACGGTATTAGCGTAGTTTCGTACAACTATGCAAACCCTAAAGGCCTTTATGTTGTAGATGAGAGTTTGGTTAAATGGGAGCCAGTTGATCCGGGCGATTATGTAGAAGTGGTTCCAACAGTGGGTTATGGTCCATTTAAATTGACTTACTATGATGCAGTCAATGCAGATCATGATTATTTTTCTGAGGATTACAGTTATGTGACTGCAGAGCTGAATTTTGAAAAGTTCGGTATAAAATACGGTCAACATATGGTGAAAGATGGTAATTCCGAAGGTATGGACGGCATTTCACACATTGATATTACCTACAAGTACAATTCAAAGTTAAGTTTTACTTTGGGTAAGATCATAGAAGACAACGATGGTTACGCTCCGGATAAAGCTAACTTCGTAGTTAATTTAACTCTTCCAATCGAATAATTTTTCGTTTAGTTATGAGTTTCAAAGGCAAGCTTCGGCTTGCCTTTTTCTTGTCCTTGAAAATGTTCGGCAATAATAGGCCTTGGTCTTTTAAAACGATTAGTGGGTATACTGTGTACATGTTCACATAGCCCGTTTTAAGGACCCTTTCTATGAGTCAATCTAGTGTCTCGTCGCGCCCCGCCATTTTAGTCACCGGTGGTGCAGGTTTTATCGGTAGTCATGTTTGTGTTGAGTTGATTAACAGCGGTTATTTGCCAGTTGTGGTTGATAATCTTTGCAATAGTAGAGATGAGTCGCTTAAGCGGGTGGCGAAAATTACCGGATCTGAGCCCGCTTTTTATAAAGTGGATATCAATGACAAAGATGCCTTACGAAAAGTATTTGAGGCGCATAAGTTTGAAGCGGTGATGCATTTTGCTGGTTTGAAGGCAGTAGGGGAATCTGCGCAGATTCCTATGAAATATTATCGCTATAACGTAGCAGGGACTTTGTCACTTACCGAAGTGATGGAAGAATTTAAAATCTGGAAACTGATTTTCAGTTCATCTGCAACGGTTTATGGTGATCCAGTGAGTGTTCCTATCGATGAAAGTTTTGCGACCTCAGCCACTAATCCCTATGGGCGTAGTAAATTAATCGTGGAAGATATTTTGCGCGATATTGCCAAGGCTCCAAATAGTCAATGGAATATTTCTTTGCTGCGTTATTTTAATCCCGTTGGAGCTCATGACAGTGGATTAATTGGTGAAGACCCTGCAGGAATCCCTAATAATTTATTGCCCTATGTTGCGCAAGTGGCGATTGGTAAGTTGGCACAATTATCTGTTTTTGGTAATGATTACGACACTGTAGATGGCACAGGTGTGCGCGATTATATTCACGTTGTTGATCTAGCATTGGGTCATGTAGCTGCGCTGAAAGGTTTGGATAAAGTGGGTATTGGTTGCCGCGCATACAATTTGGGAACCGGCAGTGGGTACTCTGTATTGCAAATGGTTCGTGCATTTGAGCAGGCGAGCGGACGTAAAGTACCTTATAAAATTTCTCCGCGACGCCCTGGTGATATTGCCAGTTGTTATGCAAATGCGGATCTCGCTAAAAAAGATTTAAATTGGGAAGTAAAATTTGGTTTAGAGCGCATGATGCAAGATGCATGGCGCTGGCAAGAAAAGAACCCGAATGGTTATGATGTGTAGGTATTAGTTTTGACAGAAATAAAAAAGCCGATCATTTGATCGGCTTTTTTATTTCTTGCGTAATCGTATTTTTTGCGTTAAACCAAATTTTTATCCGTTGCAAAAGATAATGCAAAAGATTTTGGCCCAACGTTAATCGCGCCAGTCATGCTCATCATAGATAGCATGGTTTTTACATTATGTTGTTTGCAAAACTCCCGAAAATCTACCATGACGGGTTCATCTTTAATTTCATCCAGCAAACCGCCATAGCTCATAGCTACAACATCACTGGTTAAGCCTTGTTTAATTTGTTTGCGCACGTGATCAAATAATTTCTCAAGCGAACCTAAAAAACCTTTTCCCGTATCAATTTTTTCGGTGGCTCCGCGGTGCAGTTGTACTATTGGGCGTAAATTTAACGCACTTGCCAATTTGAAATTAATCCAGGAAATATTGTTGTCACCTTTACGCAAATGACGACGATCACGCATATAAGACAAATCGTTGGGTATTAGGTAGCCGTAGACCTGGTCACGCATGTTATCGATGATGCGAATAGATTTATTCAACGGTAAATTTTCAACATGAATCTTTTTAACCAATTCATACACCAATAATGCGTGGCCGGTAAACATAGACATGCTGTCATATAAACGAATTCTAAAGGGCGTGCGACCTTCGTTTTTTTCCATCTCGCGAAACTTTGGTTCGTTTATCAAGGCTGCTTCTGATACGCGTTTATATACGTCACTTTTTTTGCTGTTAATGGTAACGACTTGTACCAAATCGTAATGGGGTAGTAGTCGCTCTTTCAAAATATGCGTCATATCATTCACAGAAAGCGGGTCAGATTGGGCTAAGCCAAATTGTTCCTTCGAATGATTCCTGTAAAAATTTAACATGGATTCAGTGTCACGATAATCGAGCGCTTGGCCACCCTCGTAATTAATATAAATGGGGAGCACTTCAATGTTGTGTTGCTGAATAAATTTAGCGGGTAAATCGCAAGTTGAATCTACTGCTATGCAAGTTCTTGATGACATGGTTTTCTTCTCCATGATGTGATCCTCATCCGGGCGATCTAAAAGTTGGTGTTAATCGTGGTTCACCTTCCATGGCAATATGCAGCTGATACCATTATTGACGCTTGGATGCACAAGCGACAGTCATTAATTCCCGAAAAATGTGTGAGGTAGTGTGAGTAATGCTTGTGAGATATTTCGCACGTGGTGGCGGAAAATTGGAAAAGGAAGGGAGGTTGGGAGGAAGACTAATTGGCAAGGGGTAGAGACAGTTTAAATTCTGCTCCACCTAAGGGGGAAGCGGAAACGTTTATTTTGCCATCGTAACTGTGGATGATATCCGCTGCTACAGCGAGACCAATTCCTTGGCCCGGGAGAGATGTGTCCAGGCGATGTCCACGCTCCAGAATACGTGTTTGTTGCGTTTCAGGGACACCATTGCCATCGTCGGATATCTTAATAATGAGCCGTTGGTCCTGGGTTTCGCTCTGGATCATCACTTTTGATTTGCCGTATTTGAAAGCATTTTCTGTAATGTTGCCTATCACTTCCATTAGGTCCTGTTCGTCACCAGCAAATATGGAATGCGGCAGCAATTTCACAGTTACACTCATATTTTTATCAGCATAGACTTTTTGTAATGCATTGAGCAGGCGCTGCACTATAGGTTCGAGGTCGGCACGTTGATGGCTACCTTGTTGTTGACTCGAAACGGCGCGTTGTAATTGATAGGTCACTACCTGATTCATACGAGCGACTTGATCGGCGGCAATTTGCTGCAACTCTTCATCTGCTGAGGTTTGACTCAGTTTAGCTTGCATGACAGCTAGTGGTGTTTTTAAGCTATGAGCTAAATCGCTCAGGCTGTTGCGATAACGTTGCCGTAAGGCCTGCTCGCGCGCCAATACTTGATTAAGGTTATCAACAATGTCCTGTAGCTCGGCAGGGTGGTCGCCTTCAATGTCGATAGTGTCGCCACTTTGCATGGCATTCAGTGACACGGCAAGTTTTTTCAATGGTTGTAAACCCCATCGTAAAATGGCGGTCTGCGCAATTAATAATAGAATTCCTACTGCGCCCAACCATTGCCAAAGTTGATTTCGATAAGCATTTTTTTCGTTAATAAAATCTTCGCTGTCATGCACGGCCACAAAACGAAATGGGACTTCGCGACCTTTGGAAACCACCCAGAAAATATCCGAGTAGGCGATGAAATAATTTTCATTTTCGAATTCAAAAATAATTTCTGCGGGTTGTTTATCCTGCAAAATTGGTGAGATTTGATCGTAAGTAGGTGGTGTTTGAAGAGAAGTGGAATTTGATTGCCACACTAATTCCTTTTTGTCGTTGTACAGGTAGGCGTAAAGACCGGAATTAATCCGCTCGAAATCCTTGTCCTTTAACTCTCTCGGCATTACGAGCCGGGGCTGTTCATTTTTTCGAAGTGGCTTAGTCGGTAAATCGGCGGCACTAAACAGCAAGTAAATGTTGCGCTGCAAGCGCGCTTTTTCTGCAGTCAGCAAACTGGTTTGAAATGCGCGATCCAGAAAAAAGCCGGTCACACCCAGAAACACCGGTAATAACAATGCGGATGCAAAAAATAAACGCGCTCTTATAGAGTTGAATTTTTTGCTCAACAATGGAGTTAGACCCACTATTCTTTAAACACATTGAAACGATAACCCAAACCACGCTGGGTGCTAATTAAGTTCAAACTTCCATCCGGGTCCAGTTTTTTGCGAAGGCGACCGACAAAAACTTCAATCACATTACTGTCGCGATCATAGTCCTGCGCGTATAAGTGCTCAGTGAGTTCTGTTTTGGAAATATTTTTGCCGGCATGCATCGCCAGATAAGTTAAGGTGTTGTACTCAAAGCTGGTAAGTTCAACCTCTTGATCGTTTCTGTGCACACGGCGCGCACTTGTATCTATTACAATAGGGCCGTAACGTAACACCGGCGCGGCGTGACCGCTAGCGCGACGCAATAAGGCGTGTAGTCTTGCGCGCAACTCTTCCGGGTGGAAGGGCTTGGTGAGGTAATCGTCTGCGCCAGCCTCCAAACCTTCTACTTTATCTTGCCAGTTACCGCGTGCAGTGAGTATCAGTATGGGAAAGTTGCGGTCTTTGGCTCGTAACTGTTTAATTAATTGAGTGCCATCCAATAAAGGTAATCCCAAGTCAATAATGGCGAGATCATAGTCATACTCACTGCCTAAAAAGAGACCTTCTCGACCATCACCTGCTGTATCGCATGCATATTTTTCGCTGACGACTATCTGTTCAATTTGTTCGCGCAAGCTTTTTTCATCTTCAACAATCAATAAGCGCATGATCCGTTCCTTTTATACAAAGCAAATTATTCTTCAATTTTAATTTTTTAAGCACCGGTCCAATCAATGGATTTTTTTAATCGGTCGTCTCTTCAATGAGATCACCATTAACCGCGTTCAAATTAATGGTTTTCATTCTGCCATTTTTTTGCAATAGTTTTACAGCATAACGTTGATTGCCTTCATCCTGGTATTGACGCACGTTGATGACCTGGCCTTCTGCATAGGTTTGGGCGCGTTGCGCGGCTTCGGTGGCGGAAATCACAGGCAGTTCCGGCTGAGTTTCTTCACTGGAATTTTCGTCATTCACTTCTTCTTTTTGAACAGCTTTAGTGTCTGGCGTGATTTTTTTGGATGACTTTTTACTGCCAAACAAGTCTTCCTTGGCTTCGATCAAATGACCCTTCAAGCGAGTCATTTGCGCCGCTAGATAAGATGGCTCTTTTTCCTTAGGCGCTGCCTTGAGTTCGGCAGGCGCTTCAATTTTGGATGCTTCAGTGTCGGGATTTGCAGGCGCAGCAGATGCCGTTACATAGCTTTGAGTCTGAGAAGTGTGGCTAGCGGCCGGATCATTTGCAAACAAATCTTTTTTTGCGAAGGCACAGGGCGCAGCCAGGATCGTTGCCATCGCCCATAGCGACAGCAATAATCTCGGTGATAATTTTTTGGAAGCATGCATAGTGTTTCCTCTCAACCTCTTCAATCGCACTGCCTCAAAATCCTGTTTCAAGGAAATTCTGAATTTGAGACAAAGTGGTTATTACATTGCACCACGGGCGACGCTGCAGAACACTATCGCTTTCAAACTGAAAAAATTCAATTGCCAGATTATTGATTTGCAAGAAATTAATAATCTCTTGAAACTACAGCAACGTCGACAGCAATTCGGTCGCCAGGATGGCGGTCCGTTTGTGTTTGATAGATCCGGCCCTGATAACTATAACTAACATCGTAACCTACGATGCGTTGCTCGTACTCAGTACGATATTCGGTATGACATACCTCTTCATCGCGATAACGTACGGTACGGCTACCTTTACTGGCGTCATTGCCAATAGACGCACCAATTAAACCGCCCACCGCAGTTGCAGAACC
>CBHTVU010000053.1:0-20066 GCA_966096785.1 uncultured Gammaproteobacteria bacterium
GCTTCTCCTGAGTAGTCTGCCGCTTTAACTAAATGCAATTGCATCTTAAGATACCTCACTTGCTATAGCATCCCAACCCGCTTTAAGTTCACCCAAAAGCCGACCACATTCGTCCAGAATATCCGGGTCGTTATCTAAATTGGCTCTTATAAGACGGCGCACTATGTAGTCGTAAAGACTGTCCAAATTTGCAGCGAGATTACCGCCTTCTTTATCGTTTAGGCTGCCTTGTAAGCCACCCACTATGTTGACGGCCTTGCCAATTAATTCACCTTTGCGGGCAATTTGATTTTGCTTCATAGCGCCTTTTGCCTGGGCTATACGTTCCAGCGCTCCCTCAAATAACATTTGAATCAAACGGTGGGGCGATGCATCCACAATATTGGTTTGTGTCTTTAAGGATGAGTAATGCTGCGCGGCCTGGTATGCGTTCATAAAACGTCTCTCATCAAGGGGCTAATATGGTTTGGCTTATTTACCTGCCTAACAACTTAACGGCAAGGCCGGTTATTTCTTTAGTAAGAAGAGACAAATAAAACCAGTTTCAAATCTTGGTGGAGAAAATCCGTAAAAAGATAGGTAATAAAAATTTATTTGAAGCGACAGATGCCCTGAATAAAATTCCAGTTTATGATGTCCAAGAACAACCTCACTCATACCAAAGGATTTTCTATGAAAGCTATAGTCAGTTTGGCGTTTTCAATTGCCTTACTTTCGTCTGTTGCAGCTCAGGCTGAATCGCTCCGTTGCAAAGGCGATATAGTCGACATTGGCGATACTAAGATCGACGTCTACCGCATGTGCGGAGAGCCCTCCTTCAAAGATACTGTTTGCGAAAAAGTACCTTACAGAATCAAGCAGCGTGACGGGAACTATAGCGTTACAGAACAATGCCAAAATATAGAAATTTGGACTTACAACCCAGGCAAGGGTCAATTTTGGACAAACCTGTATTTTGAGGAAGGGAAACTTCGCGAAATGAAATATGGGGACCGCGTAGAATAAAACACAAATTATTGAAAATAAAAAAGACCGCATGTGCGGTCTTTTTTATTTCGGACGGCAATCATTGGCCTTTGTGAGCCTGCCCATCGCGAAGGACATAATTAAAATGATCATCCAATAAGGGTTGCCAGCGGGTGTGTGCAAACAAATGCGGGCAATCATCCAGCGCCAACGCCTGGTAACCTTGTTGTGTTAGTAAATGCGCTGCGGCACGGCTTCGTCTGCCAGTGTCGCAATAAAAAATATAGGCGCGATTTTTATCTAACATGCGCGACTTAATACCTAACAAATTAAGCGGAATATTTACCGCGGCGTGTAGATGTAATTCTGCATATTCTTCTTCGTTGCGCACATCTACAGCAACTGCGCCAGCAGCAACTTTATCTGAAAAGGATTCCAACGAAATTGAAGCCACTTGAGGTTCTTTAAGCAACCGATAAAAATCCTGCTTATCCAAACGCATTAAAACCCCATCGGTCAGCATGATAACGGATGCGTTACGGGGAGCATCATTGACTAATGCATCTTCACCAAAACAGCGCCCAACTCCAACCTTTGCCAAAAGCTGGCGCCCTGCTTCGTTATGACGCCAAACCTCGGCCTCACCTTCTTTCAAAAAATAACACTGATCACCCAATTCGCCCTGCCGAATGACTACATCTCCGGCGTAAACGACCTGAGGAGTTAAACGGGAAAAAATTTCTTCTACATTAATCGGCGGAACTTTAAAAAATAAATTGGATTTGAGCACCGTCATCATCCAATCAATATCTTCATCCAAATCGCGCTGACGGGAAATATTCAATTGTAAATAATCAGCTACCTGGCTCCACGCCAGTAACTTATCCAGTCGATCACTATCCAAACGCAAAATGCTGCAATCGGATTCTGCTGTAGCCGTTACTGTACGCGGCTGACGATGCGCTATAGGTAGAAGACTTGAACGACCATTAACAATGGTTGTCACATTATTTTCATCAACAAGGCTGACATTGCCATGCAATAGATATACGTGAGCGGCATCATAACTACCGCGCGCAAAAATGGTTTGCCCGGCGCAAATCACTTCGCTATCCGAGTTACTTAACAATTCCAACAAATGCGCTTCGCTCATATCTTTGAGAGGCACCAGTGTTCGAGTCAGCGACAGATCGAACTCAGCGCGAATTGTTGGTACATGTTTTTGCGGTTGCATAAATACTTCCTTTGCTTTTCAGCAATAGTCACCGAATAACTTTCTCGCGTGTAAATCTATACTTTTTAATGGAAACCTATAAACGAAAACCACGTCGCCCCTGAAGCCCACCGGTGTGAATCAAAATAATTCGGCTGCCTCGAGGCCAATAATCTAACGCCATCAGTTGTTCAACACCCCAACACATTTTGACGGTATAAACAGGATCAAGCTGTATGTTGATACTACGCTCAAGTTCATGCATAAAGCCGTTTAAATACGCAGGTAATTTTTTTGCATAACCCCCGCAGTGATAGCCGCTAATTAAACGCCAATTACCTGTGGCCACATTAAGGGTATGTTGATGATGGAGAATTTGCTCACTCAAATCACCACTACCTTTTAACACCGAGAATCCCACGACATTTGCTGAAGCAGCAAACCCTTCTGCCTGCCCCAACCCAGCAGAAATGCCCGCCAGGGTATTACCTGTTCCCACAGCTACACAAATAGAAGTATAGTCAGCTTTTAATTCCTGGCTTAAAGCGCTTCCAATAATCTGAGTTCCCATAGTGCCATATACGTTTGCACCACCTTCCGGGATTTCAAAAAAATCGCCATGCAAGCCTTTCAATTGCTCACCCACTTCAAGTGAACTTTTATTGCGATATTCCGATCGCGGAACAAAATGCAATTTCATTCCCGCAGATTCTGCATCCAAAAGCGTAGCGCTTAAAACCTTTGGGCGCTCACCGCGAATCACGCCAATTGATTGAAATCCATATAGCTTTGCAGCCATGGCCGTTGCATAAATGTGGTTCGAGTATGCACCGCCATAAGTCAATAACTGTTGATATCCCAATTTTTTTGCGGCGTGTAAATTATAAAAAAGTTTATAAAATTTATTGCCACTTAAATAATCATCAATGAGATCATCGCGCCTAAAGAATATTCTAATGCCCTTCTTTTGCGCGAAGGACCATGAAACTTCTTCTAATCGAATCTTATGAGCTCTCGTTAAAAACTCGTCTTCAGATAGCAAATTAATCAATATCTACAACCACTTTAAACATACCTACCGCTCTGAAACCAACTTATAAGAAATCAACTGATGATGCTCGCAACGGTCGCTTTCACCTTCATGGAATTCAACGGGAGATCCTATGCGCACCAAAGGCCTCGCGCATTTGTGACCATTGCTATCCACACCATTACAACTTGGATTTTGGTAGTGTTCAAACCAGCTTGAATAAAGTTTTTCACCAACGCCAGAATTTTTTGCAACATAGGAGACCGGGCTTTCAAGATAAAGACTCAAGTCAACTAATGGAATAGTAAATTGCCCGGCACCAGGATGGTAGACAACAAAATTAATTCCCGCCTTTTCCAAGCGGGTTAGAAGTTGCTCACTGCTACTGTTGAGCAGCTGTTGGTAATCCTGTTTGATATTGACAATTTCTTCTTTAAGAGCGCTTTCGTTTTGATGGCGATAAAATAATTCAACCTCGCGCATCTCCAGCATTTCCCGCAACTCTGCGGTAGCTGTTTGCACCTTCAAATCGAGCTCTAATTTGAAATTTTCTTGCAGCGCTTGAATTTGGCTGTTTTCATCACTCTGCGCAGCCTTCAGTTTATGCTGGAAATACTCACGCAAGCCCTCAACTTTACTGGCCTGAACATCAAAGCTTTCTTTAAGGGAGTAGTTGCGCGTCTCCAAATCACTATTGAGCTTTGTCAGCTCTTCAATTTTTTCCTGATATGCCTGCAACCGTTGCTGATGCTCAAATTGCAACTGTTGTATTATTTCCTGTTGCTTCGAGTGCAAGGTCGAAATTCTGAATCGCTGGCCCTTGATCAAGCTTGCCATTTGGTTGCGCAATTCTTGCGAATAATGCTGGTGGATCTTTTTCTGTAATACCTCAGTGCTTTGCTGGACTGATGATGCAGCTACCGGTGCCGGGGTGTCTTGTAAGACTTTTCTAAAGATAAGTCCCATGCGGTTGTTACTGACAGATTTTTTCAGTTGCCCAAAGCTGGATTTCGCAGGGTCCATCAGCGGGTCCCACAATTTCTTCTGGTGCCACCCTATCGCACATTGACTGTAGCAAGCGAGGCGTATTGGCCCAGCTCCCATATCTGGGCCCTTTCCCGAGACTTCAGCGAGTTGTTGAAGGGGAATATTCCAACGGCGATCCAACATGCCTTTGCCATCAAAATCCAACAGAAAAAAAACCGCAGCAGTAATGCATAAATTCGAATTAACAACGAGGTAGACGGCTTTAGCGGATACACCCTTAAAATCAGGGACGGGGATGAAACCGTCGAGAATTGCCTCAAACTCAGGATAAAGCAGTTCACGCGTGATCACGCCCTCCGAGAACAAGACAACAGCCTCCAAAGTCTCTGTGCCCGGTAAAGTCATAGAATGTTCCTGGATAAATATGTTGAGGCAGCAGAAGCTGCATTTTCTTAGTATAAGCCAGCATATTTTTTTGCTATGGAAAGACGAGCGAAAAACCACTATTTAAGCCAGATTTGCGGCCTATTACACGCAGTAAAGTGTATTGATCACAGCTCAGGATGTGACACAGTTAGCTTTTTCGGAAAAAAGCGACATCAAACACCGGCCGAGCCAGCGTTAGTGCACTTTTACGGGGATCGAGGGAAAAGCAGATTTGGATTGCAGTAACAAAGGATCGCATTAAAGAGATGATTAAACTTCTGAATAGTCATCTATTGCGTCATCGTCATACTCTTCGATATCGTCTAGTAAATCTTCAATATAGTCTTGCATAGGTGGCTCCTTGAATAATCTTATTGGTGAACGCTGATAACTCTCAATAACCGATCGAAATCAAGTTAATTGGCTTAAGAGTAGGTTAACAATGAAAAATGACAAATCAATGAATTAAACACATCCATTTAGTGACATTTTGATAGATATGAGGTTCCGTAAAGAAAAAACAAGAAGCGCGGGACTTACCCAGAGTTGCGAGTCGCTTAAATGAAAAAAGCTGCCCTTAGGCAGCTTTCTGGAATTAGTGGCGGACCGGACGGGGCTCGAACCCGCGACCTCCGGCGTGACAGGCCGGCATTCTAACCGGCTGAACTACCGGTCCGCAAAAACATCTCAGCGAAAACATATGGTGGGCGGTACAAGACTCGAACTTGTGACCCATGCCTTGTAAGGGCATTGCTCTACCAACTGAGCTAACCGCCCTTGCTGAGAGGTGCGCATTCTACCTAATTTAAATAGGCTGTCAAACATTTTTTGCTCTCACGTTTTGCTTGTCAGTGCGACAAAAACGTCGTTTATTTACTCATCGCACCTCCGAAATTTCAAAGTTTAAAAAAATTATATTGGCGCTTTTGAACTGATCGCTCTAATGCGACAATGACCGACCTTGATACAGTGGCAAAGCCGATGAAACAGATCATCACTCAACATAGTTTTCAGAAACGCGTGACACTGGCGATATGTTTGTGTGTAACAAATCCCTGTTTTGCCGCGGGGAAAGAAGTAGAGGCAAGTTTTACTTTATTAATTATCATCGCCGGGCTTTTGGTTATACAAACCTTATTGATTGCAGGCTTACAACGTAGCCGCATAAAAAATAAAGCCGCACGAAATTTGTTAAAATTGCATCAGCGGGAACTGGAACAAAAAATCCAGGAGCGCACCCAAAGCTTGCATCAAAAAAATAGTGAGCTGGAAGCTGCCATTCAAAATCAAAAAATTATCGCGACGCAATTACAAGATACTAAACGTCATTTACAAACAATGATTAACTCTGTACCCGATATTTTGGTGGGAGTCGCGGCAGATGGCAAAATTACTTATTGGAACATTGCTGCTTTTGAGCGAACCGGAGTCTCGTTTGATAAAGCCTTGGGTACACATATATTGACCGCCCTACCCCAACTCCCGCTTACGGACGATCAGCTTACCAATATCATAAAGAGCCAAAAACCTTTTATTAATCAGCAACTGCAACATATCGAAAATGAAGAACCGCGTTTTTACGATGTGCGTATATACCCCCTGAATAGCGGGCAGATTGGTAGTGATCAAACATCGGGGGCTGTCATTCAATTAAAAGACGTTACGAAGCGAATTCAACTCGAAAATATGATGATACAAAACGAAAAGATGTCATCTCTTGGTGAATTAGCAGCAGGCATTGCTCACGAGATGAACAATCCTTTAGGCGTGATTTTACATAACGTGCAAAATATTATTCGTAGGACATCCCTGGAGCTTGAAAGCAATACAACAGCTGCGGACAAAAAAAATATCAATTTCAACCATGTGGTTGACTATTTAACCGAGCGAGAAATTCCGCAGTTTTTAGATAACATCAAAGAAGCTGGCGAGCGCGCCGGAAAAATTGTAACGAATATGCTGGAATTTTCACACAGCAATCACAGTGAAAAAAATTGGGTGGATATTCCAAAGCTCGTTGACCAAGCCATCGAATTCAATCGTAACGCAGGCTTCGCCGAACAAAGTAAGATGGCGGATATAAAAGTAGCGACTTCATTTGATGCGGAATTCCCAAAAATTTTCGCCTCTGCCGCTGAGCTCCAACAAGTCTTTTTAAACTTATTGCGCAACGCTTATCAGGCGCTCACCTCGGATGACTATAAACACCCTGAAGAATTGCACGTAACCATATCTGGGCACGTGAAAAAGACCGATGTCATTATTGAAGTTAGCGACAATGGGCCAGGTATAAGGGAGAATATCAGGGACCACATTTTTGAACCTTTTTTTACCACCAAAGAAGTTGGGAAAGGTACGGGGCTTGGGCTTTCCGTTTCTTATTTCATTATTACCGAACACCACAAAGGAAAAATTAGCGTAAGCTCGCACGATGGCAAGGGTGCCACCTTCAAAATTCGTTTGCCCATGACTGGCGATCGTCAATTTTCATTTGATATTTAACAGACCATAACCTAATGACGCAATACACTTCTTCCAACTACGACGCACAGCTCGCCGAAAAAATTGCTATTTTTAAACAAGATTTTTCCGACTTTAATTTACCCAGTGTAGAAATATTTACCTCCCCTGAAAAACATTTTCGTATGCGGGCAGAGTTCCGTATTTGGCACAAAGGGCCAGTTTCCACCTATTGCATGTTTAGCGATGACGAATTCAAACGTGCCTACGATATTAGTGAATTCCCCATAGGATCGGAATTGATGAATCGCCTGATGACGGAACTCATGGCGGAAATCAATTCTGATGAACTATTGCGCACCAAGCTATTCCAAATTGATTTTTTAACCACACTCAGTGGTCAAGCTTTAATTTCCCTAATTTATCATCGTAAGCTGGATGAAGAATGGGTATCCGTTGCAAAAAAACTGCAAACCAAATTAAATATTTTTGTCATTGGTCGAAGCAAAAATCAAAAAATTGTTGTTGAACAAGATTTTGTTATCGAACAATTGCGCGTCGGTGAAAAACAATTTCGCTATCAACAAATTGAATCGGGCTTTACTCAACCCAATGCGCGAGTATGTGAGAAAATGCTGACCTGGGCTGTAGAAAAAAGCCGAAGCTGGGGTGGCGATTTAATTGAGCTCTACTGTGGCAACGGTAATTTCACTCTGCCCCTGGCTCAAAATTTCAATCGAGTTTTGGCCACTGAATTGGCGAAGCCTTCCGTTAAATCGGCCCTTTACAATATGGATTTAAATCAGGTAAAAAATCTTGCTATTGCACGATTGTCTAGTGAGGAATTTTCGCAGGCAATGGATAAGGTAAGAAACTTCAATCGCTTGGAGGGCATTGATCTGGATAGCTACTCATTTACCAGTATCTTTGTTGACCCACCACGCTTGGGAATGGACCCCCATACAACATCGCTGACGCAACGCTACAACAATATTATGTATATCTCCTGCAATCCGGTGACGCTGCGTGAAAACCTGAAAACAATAGTGCAAACTCACGAAATAACTAATGTGGCGCTATTTGACCAATTTCCTTACACGCATCATTTGGAGGTTGGTATTACCTTGCGTAAAAAATAATCAGGCAAGAATTTCCTGTTTGCAAATGTACGAAGATGCAATCTAGGAGGGATAAGCTGGAAGCTTATCACTCACAGGTGTTAGTGAGCGGTACCGGCAGCGGCGTGGAATAAAATTAAAAGCGGCGGAGATCCACCGCTGCTTTTAATTGCACTTTCACAGTATTTTAACCATATAAAATGCAGAATTCTCATCCGAGAGATAAGTTTCCAAATGTTTTCTCTGGCCAAATTCCAAATTATCAAACTCCACAAAACCAATGTTTTGCCAAAAGGTTTTTGAGTTTTGCACAGATAAAAGTGCGAGTGCAGTTACGAGATTATGTAAAGCATACTGAATAGCGACTTGTATAAGTTGTTTAGCAAGACCAAAACCTTGGGCGGTTTTTGAAAGCGCCAGGTCATGTAGATATAAACAATCTGATTCTACAGCGGGAGCAAATGGTGCATTGAGCGGATTTATTTTTCCCACTTTGGACAAATAACCAACCAAATAAGCACATACCAATCCATCGCGCTCCGCAACCCACGCGGTAGATGGACTTGCATGAAACCGCTGTGCAATAACATCAGCAGATTCTAAAAAATAATTTTCATATGCTTCTGCTTGTATGAGTTTAATGGCCATCAAATCAGTTAAAGCCATCGGGCGTATATTAAATGTCATTCATTAGAATCCGTAGCATCATCTTCGTTGGATTCAAGCAGAAAAGCTTCTTCAATATCTTCGTTCACTTCAATCAAGTTACCGTCGATACGTTTCTTTGTCTTAGCTCCCAAGCGACGCAAATCATCAACCCGTTTTACTAGATTACCTCGTCCACTTTGCAGACGATTACGAGCTGTATTGTAGGCTTCCTGTGACTTACCCAAATAGTGTTGAATGTTATCCATAGCATCCAGCAGCAGTACAAATTGATCATGTAACCCGCCAGCTTCCTTGGCGATACGCTCAGCATTTTTATTTTGCTTTTCGTAGCGCCAAATATTTTCCACTGTACGCAAAGTGGCAAGTAAGGTCGTTGGGCTGACCAGGATGATATGTTTATCGTAGGCTTCGCGGTACAAATTAGGCTCGTGCTGTAAGGCCAGCATAAAGGCTGCTTCGATGGGAATAAAAATAAACACAAAATCCAGCGATTTAACCCCTTCAAGCTTTTCGTAATCTTTAATGTTCAATCCTTTAATGTGCCCACGCAATGAATTGACATGCGCGTTCAAATGATAGTTGCGCTCCTGGTCATCGTCTGTTGTACAAAATTTTTCATAGTCAATTAATGATACTTTCGAGTCGATGATAATGTCTTTTTGCTCTGGCAGATGAATGATTACATCCGGCATACGGCGCGAACCTTCATCGCTGGTAAAACTCATTTGCGTATCGTATTCACGCCCCTTTTGCAAACCAGATTCTTCCAGCAAACGCTCGAGAATTACCTCACCCCAATTGCCTTGCGCCTTGTTATTGCCTTTCAAAGCTTGCGCCAGATTTACAGCATCTTCACCAATCTTTTGCGCCTGCTTCTGCAACTCAATTACTTGCCCGGATAATCGATTGCGATCGGCATTTTCTTTTTCATAGACCTCTTCCACTTTTTTGCGGAAATCGCTCAATTGTAACTTGAAGGGGTCAAGTGTCGTTTCCAACAAACTTTTACTGGAATGGGTGAACTGCTGTTGCTTATTGTCGAAAATTTTATTGGCGATATTCTCGAACTCTTTGGAAAGTTCTGCTTTTGCATTTTGAAGTAGAGAAAGTTGCTCTGCGAAATTTTTACGCTCTTGCTCCAAACGTGTATGCAATTCTGTTGATTCTGCGTTGAGCCTCGCAAGATGCGTATCCTTTTGCTGAAGTTGTTCCTGCATATGCGCAAATTGTTGTAGCTTTTCTTTCGCAGCGGCCAACTCCTGCAAATGACGGCTATTGTGCAGCTGCAGCTCCTGGTGTGAGACCTTTAAATCAGCGAGTTCCTGCTTTATGTCCTGCAGTAACTGTTTGGCTTGCGCCACATCATGCTGCAAGGTGGTTTCACGTATGGCAGCCTGATGTTGCTCCTGAAGATAAAACGCTTTTAAATCGTTTTCGCGGGATAACGCAGCCTCCAACTTTTTACGATAATTTGCTGAGAGGACCACGAAGGCTAATAAAAAGCCAACAACAAATGCAACCAAGGTTGCCAGCACAAGAAGGAGATTACTCACAAAAAATCCTGATAAATTAAGCAATAAACAACAAATGAGTTGAGCGACCTGTCGCCCTGCCCTAGAATTCGGTTTTC
This sequence comes from uncultured Gammaproteobacteria bacterium, assembly GCA_966096785.1. Classification (GTDB taxonomy): domain Bacteria; phylum Pseudomonadota; class Gammaproteobacteria; order Pseudomonadales; family Cellvibrionaceae; genus Cellvibrio. The sequence continues at coordinate 10,500 of CBHTVU010000053.1, forward strand.
AGCATTCTAACGCAATTTTTCAGACCGAGCTTACATGTCCGCAAACGAAAAAAAAGCCGCTCCCCGCATTCTTATATTTGATTCTGGTGTAGGCGGCTTAAGTATTTTTCAAGAAATCCACAAAAAGCTCCCGTCCGCGCACCTGATTTACGCATCTGACAATGCATTTTTCCCCTACGGCACCAAGGGTGAAGCTGAACTGATCGCCAGGGTTGATAAGGTGCTACATGAAATTATTGCAACCTTCCCCGTTGATATAATCGTGGTGGCCTGCAACACGGCGAGCACCCTCACATTGCCGCACATTCGCAGCCATTTTACACAGCCCGTAGTAGGTGTTGTTCCCGCGATAAAGCCTGCGGCTGCTATGAGCAAATCCCAAGTAATTGGTTTATTGGCCACACCTGCAACTGTGGCACGCCCTTACACTCATAACCTCATTCTCGATTACGCACCCAATGCAGAAGTTATATCTGTGGGTTCAAGCGAATTGGTACAGTTGGCCGAACACAAATTGCGTGGAGATGAAATAACCAGCGCACAACTTACACCTATTTTGCAGCCATTTTTTGATCATCCTCACGGACGCAAAATGGACACACTAGTGCTGGCTTGCACGCATTTTCCGCTGTTGCGTAATGAAATAGCCGCTCAGTTTGATCAAAATTTACAATTGATTGATTCCGGTGAAGCCATTGCACGCCGCGTCGCGTCACTTGCAGAGCCACAGGAGGCGACCGAATCATTACCCGAGTATTGGGCAGTATTTACCAAAGCATCCAGCAGTGTGGATGCACTCACACCGCAATTAGCCCGGTTTGGCATTTATAATACGCGTATTATTGTCGTCTAGTAATCGACTCGCTTTCACAGGTATCTCCATGGCACAGCCAGAGCTCGAACAATTTTTTTCGCATGTTCAACAAGCAGTTGATGAAAGTAAACTGGAGCGACTCGTTTTATCCAAATATCAGGGAAACGAAGCCGATCTGGAGCGCGTTACAATTCGCCCTGTTCTTATCAAAGATGAATTCTTGCTTTCATTTTTATACCAATACAAAACAAATCACATCACTAAAAATTTAACACTGACAGAAGCAACTTCATTCTTACAAGATGCTCTCGGTGAAGAATTTAAAAATGCGCATCTGCTCACTGGCGAGTGGGAAATTCAATTAACCTTTAGCAAAAAAGGTAAGACTCTATTAAACAAACATCGCAATAAAAATAACCAGGACATTTCGCAGCCGCTTTCCCACAACAAAGAAAAAAAACGTTTTGTGGAACAAAGCCGCCCTTATTTACATGAGCTGGGCATTACCGATAGCAAGGGCGATATTATTCCCTCCATGTCGCGCAAATGGAAACAAATCAATAAATTTATCGAAGTCTTATCAGGCGCTATAACAAATACCGGGTTGGCAGAATACAAAAAAATACACATCGCGGATTTTGGTTCCGGAAAAGCCTATTTAACCTTCGCCGTACACGATTATTTGAGTTCACAACTCGGGGTTGAAACACAAGTGACTGGCGTAGAGTTGCGTCAGAATCTAGTGGACCTATGCAATCAAACGGCAGATAAATTATGTTTGAACGGCATTCAGTTTGAACAAGGGGATGTAAAACACTTTGCCGCAAAAAATATTAATGTGATGATCGCACTACACGCGTGCGACACCGCAACCGACTACGCCATTCATATGGGAATCCGAACTGGCGCCGAAATTATTATGTGTTCACCCTGCTGTCACAAACAGATCCGGCCACAATTAAAAAGCCCCGTTGTGCTTGCTCCCGTTTTGTTACATGGAATTCATTTGGGCCAGGAAGCCGAGATGGTGACTGACGGCCTGAGAGCCTTGCTGCTTGAGGCTAACAATTACGATACGCAGGTGTTTGAATTTATCTCATTGGAGCACACCAGCAAAAATAAAATGATACTGGCTCAAAAACGCAAAATACCCAAAGATACAAACTTGATTTTGCAGCAAATCGACGCCATTAAAACCTTTTACGGAATTCAGGAGCATTGCCTTGAGCGACTGCTCGAAAATCACTAAGCCTTATCGAAACTTAGCCATAGCAATAGTGTCAATTCTTTTGTAGTATCGCCGCTAGTTTAGATGTAAAGCGATGTTCGTTTCACAACCTGCAATTACCATGGAGATCATCATGCAAAATATATCCACTATCCAAACGGTCCAGACCGCAAGCCAGGCTAGCGTTAGCAAAGTCTTACGCAATACCTATATGTTGCTGGGTCTTACCTTGGGCTTCAGCGCTGTGACTGCAGGAATATCCATGGCTTTAAACCTTGGCCACGGAGTTGGATTCGTAATGAGCCTTGTGGCTTTAGGTCTGGTGTGGTTCGTACTACCAAAAACCGCTAACTCCTCCACAGGATTATTAGTTGTGTTTGCGTTTACAGGTTTAATTGGCGCGAGCCTGGGACCGATTCTGAATCATTATTTAAAGATGGCTAACGGCGGCACTATTATTATGCAAGCGCTGGGTGGAACTGCAGCTGTTTTTATCGGCCTTTCTGCTTATGTATTGACCACACGTAAAAACTTTCAATTTCTCGGTGGTTTTGTTGCCGCAGGATTTATGTTGCTTATCGCAGCTTCTTTATTTGTTGTAGGCGCATCATTTTTCGGTTATCAATTTTCAACGCTCAGCCTCGCCATTTCTGCAGGTGTAGTACTCTTGATGTCGGCAGCAATTCTTTATCAAACCAGTGAAATTATTAATGGCGGCGAAACAAATTATATTTTGGCCACCACAACATTGTTTATGTCGATCATCAATTTGTTTACGAGCCTGCTGCATTTACTCGGCGCAGCGAATGACGATTAACCAAACAAATTGTTAACCAGAGGCTCCTTACCCAAAGTAAGGAGCCTTTTTATTTTTCACCCGGATTTATTCATGGTAGCCACTTACCTCTCGCTGGAATCACTCGCTCCTGCGCTTGCCACTAACGTATTGATTCTGGTTCCAAACAATCGTTTGCGAAATCATCTGTTGCGCGCATTTGCCTTGCAGCAAACAGAAAAGGCTTGGCTAAAACCTAACATCCAGAGCCTCAGCCAATGGTTGGAAGCACAATGGGAACGGCTGCAAAATAAGGGGCTGGATTATTCCTGCGTCAGTATTGCAACACCCTTGCAACGGCAGATATTGTGGGAAGCAGCCATCAGAAATTCAACCTTGGGCGCGACCTTGTTGCAACCCAAACCCTTGGCCCAACAGGCTGATAGCGCGTTTAAAAATCTTGAGCTGTGGCGATTGAGCGATAGCCTTTTAACTAATTATTTTACTGATGCAAAAAGCAACAGCGCGCAATTTGCGGAATGGGTAAAAACATTTAAACGCAATTTACATTTACAAAACTGTGTTACGCGAGAAACCAGCTATGCATTAATTGCTCACGCATTTGCAACTGGTGATTTACCGCAATTTACTGAAATTTATATGGAAGGTTTTGATGATATTCCTCCATTAATGAACCATGTTTTACAATCTGCAACTGCTTCGCTGATTAGCATGCCTCCGCAAGCATCAACCACAAGCCATCTAGTTCGCACCCAAGCTGCTACAACCGAGGAAGAAATTCGGTCTGCTGCGTTATGGAGTAAAGTCCAGGTTACCCGGCACCCCGAATCAGCGCTTATTGGAATTGTTGTGCCAAATCTAGGGCAATGCCGGGATCAAGTTGAACGTATATTTACTGAGGTTTTTGAAGCCGATTCGATTTTACCTGATGCAGCGCGCTACACATTACCCTTTAATTTTTCAGCGGGAATACCATTGGGTACTACACCGCTAATTCATAGCCTATTCGAAATTCTAAATTTGCAAGACGATAAATGGCCACTCGAACCCTTATGCAATTTAATTTATTCTCCTTTCTGGGGTGATGAAACCCGGGAAACAATTGCCCGCGCCCATTTAATCAAACGACTTAGAGAACTTGAACGCATCACCCTAAACACAAGTGATTTACGTTACTGCGCCAACAAGTTGGAAGAACGAATCCCTTCGCTGCAACCCTCGGGCATTAGCAAACGCTTCGAAACCCTCGGCACTTTATTTCGTGTTCGCCTGGGTCAAAAACCCGCAAGTGAATGGCTTAATGTGTTTGATCAAATTCTGGAAATTATGAGCTGGCCAGGCACACGCCGTTTGGATTCGCAAGAATATCAACAACTCAACTTATGGTTTCAAGTGCGCGATGAATTTGCAGCTATGGACAATTTTTCTGCGCCTATTAGCTACACGCAAGCCTGCCGATATTTGCGTGAGCTTGCCGACAAAACACCTTTCCAGGCACAAACACCGGATTCCCCCATTCAAATTCTCGGCGCCCTTGAAGCCGCAGGATTACAATTTAGTCACCTGTGGATAATGGGCTTGAGCGATGCGCAATGGCCACCCGTACCAGCACCAAATCCATTATTGCCGCTGCAAATGCAACGTGAACACCAAATGCCGCACGCCAGTGCAACACGCGAACTCGAAATTGCACAGGGCTTAACGCAACGTTACCGTCAATCAGCAGAAAAAATTATTTTTAGCAGCGCACATACAGATGGCGAAACAGAATTACGCGCAAGTACATTAATTCGCGATATTCCGTTAACACCACTTAATGTTATTCTGAAAAATCACACTGCTGACCTTCAAACTCATTATAAAAATTTACAATTATCATCAAGCCTGGAAATTATTCAGGACGCGCAAGGCCCAGCATTAAATGGACAAGAGTTGGTACGCGGCGGCAGTAGACTTTTCAAATTGCAGGCAGCTTGTCCCTTTGAAGCCTTTGCACGTTTGCGCTTGGGGGCGGAAAACCCTGACGAACCTGCAATAGGTTTTAATGCAGCAGAACGTGGCAATTTATTACACGATGCGCTTGCGGCGATTTGGCGCGAATTGAAAAATTCCAATAATTTGAAATCCCTGGACGACACTAGTCTCGAATTATTTGTCGGCAAGGTCACTGGGGAAATTATTGGGAAAGCTCAGGCACGAAATCCACACCAAATGGGAAAAGTGTATTGCGAACTGGAACAGAAACGTCTCGCAAATTTATTGTATGAATGGCTCGTGAGCGAGCGCGAGCGTCCTGACTTTACTGTTATCGCCATTGAGCAAGAAAATAAGATTGAATTTGCCGGGCTGGGTTTAACGCTGCGCATTGATCGTGTCGATGAATACATTAACGGTGATCGTTTACTTATTGATTATAAAACCGGCACTACTCACATAAAATTTTGGCAAGGCGAACGCTTAAGCGAGCCACAATTACCACTTTACGCTGTAACTCGTGAAAACATTTCAGCAATTAGTTTTGCACAAATTAATCGAAAAAATCAAAAATGGGATGGTCTTGGCGAATTACATGACTCCAGTCTTTCGCAACCCGGTATTAAACCTTCCGATAATTGGCAAGCACAATTAGCAGAGTGGCAGATGCAATTACAGCAACTTGCCTATGATTTTATTGCGGGTGATGCACGAATTGATTTTAAAGATAAGAAAACGAAGGAATACGCGGCCGACCTGGAGCCTTTAACTCGCCTGGCAGATGCTGACGCGCTTTATCAATTTTCTTCACAACAGAAAATAACCAAATGAGTCAGCTCCCGTTAGATTATCAAGCTCGTCAGGCAGCATTAGATCCTTCTCGATCTTTTGCAGTCAGCGCCCCTGCAGGCTCGGGGAAAACTGGCTTGCTCACACAACGGTTACTTAAACTACTCAGTCTTTGCGAACACCCGGAAGAGGTACTCGCAATAACCTTCACGCGGAAAGCGGCTGGGGAAATGCAAGATCGCGTGCTGCAAGCCCTGTGGAATGCAAAAGAACAACCGCAACCAGCAAACCCACACGACCAGCTTACATGGACACTGGCAAAAGCTGTTCTCGAACAGGACCAAATACAACATTGGAATTTATTGCAATGTCCGCAACGTCTACGTGTGCAAACCATCGACAGTTTGTGCGCATCTATCAGTCGCCAATTACCTATTGCCAGTGGCTTTGGTAGTCAACCTAAGCCCGGCACAGATGCTGAACCCGCTTACCGAAAAGCGGTACATTATTTATTTGACGAGTTGGAGTCTGATTCACCGGTGCGAACAGATTTAACGCGTCTTCTCGAGCATCTCGATAATAATATTCAGGGCCTGGAAGAACTTTTAATTCAATTACTTGCAAAACGTGATCAATGGCTTGGCGTTATTTTTCAAGCGCAACACGCCGATGCACGAACTTATCTTGAATCTGTTTTAGAGGAAATTATTAACGACAATCTCAGCGCAGCGCAGGAAACCTTGCAACTTCATGCAAGTGAGCTTTCCACTATAGCTGATTGGGCAGCGGGTAATTTATTGCAGGATGGGTACAGCACGCTTATCACCAAATTGCATGGCATGACAAGTTTACCAGATGCTGATTTGAACGATCTCGAACGATGGATTGCTATCGCAGAACTACTTCTCACCGGAGACGGAGCTTTTCGCAAGGCGCCCAATAAAGTTCAGGGATTCCCTGCCGCTAAAGAAAATAAAGACAGTGCAGCCTATAAAAATCGCTTTAGTGAATTAGTTGGTGCCGTTGCAGAGCTGCGCCCTGACGCAGCAGAAATTATTGACGAGATTCGCTCATTGCCACCCGCATTTTATGATGAAAAACAATGGTCATTACTCGACAGCCTAACTCGCTTGCTGCCTCGCCTCGCCGCCATTTTGGATGTGGTATTTACTGAGCAGGGTGAAACCGATTTTACAGCGGTAAGCCAAGCAGCCTTAAAAGCGCTTGGAGATGAAGAATCACCTACAGATATAGCGTTGCAACTGGATTACCGCATCCAACATATTCTGGTGGATGAATTTCAGGACACGTCCAGCACGCAATTACAATTGCTTGAGCGCTTGACCGCAGGATGGCAAGCTGGTGATGGTCGCAGTTTATTTATTGTGGGCGACGGCATGCAAAGTTGTTATAGCTTTCGCAATGCCAATGTGGGAATTTTTTTGGAGGCGCGCGCGCAAGGTATTAATCAGTTGCCATTAGAAAAATTAGATCTCACGGTTAACTTTCGCTCACAAAGAGGTGTAGTAAATTGGGTGAACCAACAATTCCAAAGTGCATTTCCAATTGATGATGATATCAGTCGCGGCGCAGTCTGTTATTCACCATCCAGTGCTTTCAAGCCTGATCTTGAAGGCAGCGCCGTGGAAATACATTTAAGCAGTTTCATAGTAGATAAAAAATCTGGTGAACATCAACCTAATGAAGACGAGGAAGATACCGGCAGCGAAAAATATTTTGCCGAACTGTGCGAGGCCGAGGCTGTGGCGCAGCTTATAAAAAATTTGCGCGAACAAAACCCCGAAGAGTCAGTTGCATTACTTGCACGGAACCGCACGCATTTGCAACATATATTTCCCGCAATGAGTCGCTTGGGTTTGAGTTGGCAAGCGACGGAAATTGACAGTCTCGCACAGCGAATGGCGATTATCGATTTAACCAGTCTTACCCGTGCCTTGCTTAACCCGACTGATCGCATCGCGTGGCTTGCCATATTGCGTGCACCCTGGTGCGGGTTAGATTTAAAAGATTTACATGCAATTGCGAATACCAATATTGGCGAGCAAAATCCTAAAGAAAGAGACAATGATTTCCCGTTAATTTGGCAACAAGTTCTTGCCTTCGAACAAATAGCTGTATTAAGTCTGCAGGGGAAAACAATCTTAGAGCGATTTATTTCGGTGCTTCAACCAGCGCTGGCAATGCGGCAACGTAAACCCTTGCGTCAGTGGATTGAAGGCATATGGCTTGCGCTCGGAGGACCGGCAACATTGCTTGATGCGCAGGACATAAATGATATCCCCAATTTTTTCTCACTGGTTGAACAACATCAACAGGCCGGTAACATTAGCGATTGGCAAAGCTTTGATCGAGCTGTGCACAGACTCTACGCGCTACCTTATCAAAATGCAGATGCAAATTTGCAAGTTATGACGATGCACAAATCCAAAGGTTTGGAATTTGATCATGTCATAATTCCAGGCCTGCACAAACTACCGCCAAATGAAGGTCAGCAGCTTTTACTTTGGCGCGAACGACTCAGTCACCAGGGTGAACGCCAATTATTACTCGGGCCGCTTGCACCTGTAGGTGGCGAAAAAGACAAACTTTATGCCTACATGAAAAAGGAAACCGCTCTGCAATTGGAGTACGAGGCAACACGTTTATTTTATGTCGGCTGTACAAGGGCTATTAGAAAATTATATTTATTTGGAAGCCTTGCAAAAACAGAGGAAAACGAATGGAAAAATCCACCTAAAAAATCCTTGTTGAATAGCATTTGGGAAAACATAAAAATGGATGTGACAGAGATTTCAGTGCATTCACCTTTATATGTCCAAAAAAATAGGCAATTTGAGCGCCCTGGGCTCCAGCAACTAATTCGCTTGGTGCCATCATGGGTAGCTCCACCGCTTGAAGATAATGAATTATTAAAAGTTTATCGTGGTAAAGAAGTTGCCGATGAAGAAAATATTCCTCTTTTAGAAACAAGAAATGCGAAGCTGGCGCGCCATACGGGAACACTAATTCATCGCGCCCTGCAAAATCTTGTAGGATTTTCTTTTGAAGATATTCAAATCTGGCAAGCAAAGCATCTGCCTTTTTGGCGAACCTGGCTGAAACAACAAGGATGGAATAATGAAGAAGTAAACCGTTCCATACAAAAAATCTTACTTGCCATTGATAACACAATAAATGACGATCGTGGTAAATGGTTGCTCAATGACTCGCACGAAAGAAGTGCTTGTGAGCTCGTGATTGTCCATAAACAGGGCAACAAAATTGATTTAAAATTGCGAGATAATATTATTGACCGAAGCTTCATTGCTGATGGCGCGCGATGGATTATAGATTATAAAAGCAGTGAACCTGCAGCAGAGCAATCTATAGGTGATTTTTTAATTCAGGAAGTCGCGGCCTACAAATCCCAACTCGTACGGTATAAAACCTGCTTTGAAGCTTTAGGCGAGACTAATATTAAAGCGGCGCTTTATTTTCCATTATTGAAAAATCAGGAAAGATTTTTAGAAATTGACGTGTAAGCTAACCGCAATAGGTTACAACTTATTTAAAACGTGTATGCTTTGCGCAACCTTCGATATGAGAAATTATATCGAAGCTATTAATAGTAAATTCAATGAAAATGCGGAGTAATTCTATGAAATTAATCTACACGCATGAAAACCGCTTACTTGTAAATAACATTCAAAATCTCCTGGAAAACGCTGGCATTGAAGTAACCTTAAAAAATGAATACGCCGGCGGTGGTTCAGGTGATTTATCTTTTTTAAGCACTTGGTTGGAGGTCTGGGTTCTAAACGACAAAGATTACGATAGCGCTATGGATATTATAAAAACGTCCTTCAATAACACTACTATCGAAGATTGGATCTGCAATAATTGCAGCGAAGCTAACGCAACAACATTTGATTTGTGTTGGAACTGTCAATACGAAAACCAAATGTC
>CBHTVU010000054.1:0-19953 GCA_966096785.1 uncultured Gammaproteobacteria bacterium
CGCAGTGGCGCGCATCTTTACCGACCTCAATGTAGCAATTGCCAAGCGTGTATGTCATGCCGGATTCCGGTTGTACTTTTCAAACCCAACCGCAGCCAGCGGCGCTGTTTACATAAAAATCGCGACATTGTTATTACCGATGTGGATCGCATCGACACGCTTGAACACTACAACCTCTACTCTCGCTACATAGAGAGTCGCCATCAAAATGGCGACATGTATCCCCCTTCTGAAGAGCAGTATAAAGCCTTTCTCACCAGTGAATGGGGATCAACACGTTACCTTGAGCTCCGGGTTGAAGGTGAGCTCGTTGGGGTTTCGGTATGTGATTATCTTAAAGACGGCCTCTCTGCGGTTTACACCTTTTACGCTGCTGATTTGCAAGAACGAAGCTTGGGAAAATACGCCATTTTAGCGCAGATCCATCGGGCGCAAGAGTTGGGTCTGAGCTATGTCTATTTAGGTTACTGGATCAAGCAATGCGACAAAATGAACTATAAAACCGACTATCGTCCCCTTGAGTTACTAATTAATCGCCGCTGGTTACGACTAAATTAGGGAAAAATGACCTAATTTCCGCTTTTCTCTTGGCTCAGCTGCCTATTTCAGGCACAATTCGCGCCTATTTTTATATCCCGTACCTACACCTGAGGACTATGCCGCATGGCGAAAGAAGACAATATTGAATTTGATGGCGAAGTTGTTGATACCCTACCAAATACTACTTTTCGCGTTAAGTTGGAAAACGGTCACGTAGTAACCGCTCACATCTCCGGAAAAATGCGTAAGAACTATATCCGCATACTTACTGGCGATAAAGTGAAAGTTGAGATGACACCCTACGATTTAAGTAAAGGCCGTATTACGTACCGTGCTCGATAATGTCTCTACAGCTTCGCCCGCTAGGGGGAATCCTGATCATAAAAAAAGCCGCTATAAGCGGCTTTTTATTTTTAAACGATTTAATCAGGACGTCACTAGACTTTTGCGGTTTGCGGCGCTGACTGCTTTGCCGATATCTCAATAATCAACTCATCGTTAATCGGGTCAACGTCAACGTCAATCGTACCGCCACCATGCGACAAGTCACCAAACAATATAGCCTCAGCTAAAGGCTTTTTAAGTTTGTCCTGAATCAAACGCGCCATTGGTCGAGCACCCATTTTCACATCATAACCATGGATGGCAAGCCATTCACGCGCTCCCTCTGAGATATCCAGAGTAACGTGCTTGTCATCCAACTGGGTTTGCAGTTCCATAATGAATTTATCAACCACAGTCTTAATGGTACTTAAGGTCAATGAACCGAACTGCACAATAGCATCCAAGCGATTACGGAATTCCGGTGTAAACATTTTCTTAATGGATTCCATACCATCCGACGTATGATCCTGATGAGTGAAACCAATTGATGCACGACTCATAACATCTGCACCCGCATTGGTGGTCATAATCAAAATCACGTTACGGAAATCTGCTTTACGGCCATTATTATCAGTAAGCGTTCCGTGATCCATAACCTGTAGCAACAAATTAAAAACTTCCGGATGCGCTTTTTCAATTTCATCTAACAACAATACACAATGCGGTTGCTTGGTAATCGCGTCGGTCAGCAAGCCACCTTGATCAAATCCAACATAACCTGGAGGCGCACCAATTAAACGCGATACCGTATGGCGCTCCATATATTCGGACATATCAAAGCGAATTAATTCCATACCCATTGCTTTGGATAATTGACGAGCTACCTCTGTTTTACCAACACCAGTTGGTCCGGCAAACAGGAATGAGCCAATGGGTTTATCGCCTGTACCTAAACCAGCACGCGATAATTTGATTGCTGTTGATAAAGTATCAATTGCTTCATCCTGACCAAATACAGTCATCTTCAGATTCTGATCCAATTTACGCAATTGTTCTTTATCGGAAGACGACACACTTTTTGGTGGAATGCGTGCAATTTTTGCGACGACATTTTCAACATCGGTTACGCCGATTGTTTTCTTACGTCTACTCGCGGGTTGTAATTGTTGATAAGCACCGGCTTCATCGATCACATCAATTGCTTTATCCGGCAAGAAACGGTCATTGATGTAACGCGCAGCTAATTCTGCAGCAGAACGCAAAGCGGCATCGGTGTAACGCAAATTATGATGCTTTTCAAAACGACTTTTTAAACCTTTCAATATTTGATAGGTTTCATCAACACTTGGCTCGTTGACATCCACTTTTTGGAAGCGACGCGAAAGCGCGCGATCTTTATCAAAAATTCCGCGGAATTCTTGATAAGTTGTTGAACCCATGCAACGAATTTCGCCAGAAGATAATAAAGGCTTCAATAAGTTTGATGCATCCATTACACCGCCAGATGCTGCACCAGCACCAATAATGGTGTGGATTTCATCGATAAATAAAATTGATTTCTTTTGCTTTTTCAGTTCATGCAACAAACCTTTAAAACGTTTTTCAAAATCGCCACGATATTTTGTGCCCGCCAAAAGAGCGCCCATATCGAGAGAATAGACTACGCTATCAGCAAGAATTTCTGGTACATCGCCATCGACAATACGCTTGGCTAAACCTTCCGCTATGGCAGTTTTACCCACGCCTGATTCACCAACTAAGAGCGGATTGTTTTTGCGACGACGCGATAAAATTTGGCATACACGTTCAACTTCATCTGCACGACCTACTAATGGATCAATACGGCCCTGCATTGCCATTTCATTTAAATTGCTGGCGTAATTTTCGAGTGGATTGGTAGAAGTTGATTCACCTGATGTAGATTCTTCATCATGATTTTCTTGTGACTGATGATCATGGCTGTGATCATGACTACCAGAGACTTTTTGAATACCGTGCGTGATGTAATTGACTACATCTATACGCGCAATACTTTGTTGTTTCAGATAATAAACAGCCTGACTTTCCTGCTCGCTAAAAATAGCGACCAGTACGTTTGCACCAGTGACTTCTTGTTTACCGGAAGATTGCACGTGAAAAACTGCGCGCTGCAACACGCGTTGAAAACCGAGTGTAGGTTGAGTTTCGCGATCTGCGTCGTGCTCAGGAATTAAAGGTGTAGTTGAGTCGACAAACTCAATCAATTCTTTGCGTAAGCTGGATAAATCTGCACCACAAGCTCGCAACACAGTTGCGGCAGAATCGTTGTCAATAAGTGCGAGCAAAAGATGCTCGACCGTCATAAACTCATGGCGCTTCGAACGCGCACCTTTGAAGGCGAGATTCAAAGTTACTTCTAGATCTTTGCTTAACATCACTCATACCCTCTTGATCATAAAAAGCAAGCTAAACTAATTCTCGTCATCCTCTACCGCTTCAATCTCACACAATAACGGATGTTGATTTTCTCGAGCATACTGATTGACTTGTGCCGCTTTAGTTTCTGCTATATCTCGAGTATAGATGCCACAAACCGCTTTGCCATGAATGTGTACAGTCAACATTACATGAGTTGCTTTTTCACGATTCATGCCAAAAAACTTTTCCAAAATCTCAACCACAAAATCCATTGGGGTGTAATCGTCGTTGAGCAACATCACCTTATATTTTGGTGGCCGCTTTAACTTCGGTTTCGATTCAAGAATCGCAAGATTTCCGTCGAGATCGGCATCTTTTGAATCGCCATCCTGATTTAAGGTTAGTTGAAGGTTTATTAGATTGCCCATAGAGTTTCAACAGAAAAATAAAATGATTGGATTGTGCGCGACATTGTAACTCATAGGCATAAAAACCACGTATAGGTTCAATACTTGACAACGGGACAAATGTTGGATAAAAAACACCTTCTGCTGGGCAATTATCAGTAATTTGAGGCTAAGTCTCACGATTTTGCCCCGAACCAGCAGGAAGCCTACAAGTCCCAAATCACTTTGGGGTTAATAATAACGAAGGCAACATATACCCATATGGTGCCAAGGCGCAGGAATTCAACATGCCCACAGGTACAGTTAAGTGGTTTAATAATGCTAAGGGTTACGGTTTTATACTAGCCGACCAAGGCAATGAGGATCTGTTTGCACACTATTCAGCAATTAAAATGGAAGGTTATAAGACGCTGAAGGCTGGGCAACAGGTGTCTTTTGAGATCACAAAGGGTGACAAAGGATTACATGCTGTCAATATATGCGCACCGGAATCAAGCGCAATTGGTCAACCCCTGACAGAAGCAACAGCGTAGCTGCCGAACCGCCAATACGATAAAGCACAGGCTGACCGCACCCATGCGGCCGGCCTGTGCTTTTTTGCTATAAACATAAGTTACTGGGCGCTTTTCGCAGTTCGATCAAGATAAAGGACGCGGCGGCTATGTTGGTTTAGCTCTTCCATACCCCAGCGATAACGGGGAATACTGTTATACAAGGCATCGAAACTCCCGTCTTTCATGGCTAATTCAAGACCGACCTTCAAACGCTCCGCTAAGGGTTTGTTGTCCTTATGCACGAAAAAATAGACATTATTTGGATAATGCAACATCAAGTCTTTTTCGATCACTAATCCCAACTCGGGATATTGGTTAACTTCTGTCTGGATCTGATATAAGCCTCGCGAAAAATAGTCGAAACGTTTGGCCGCCAGCATTTTAAACAATTTACCGTACCCCACCGCTTTAACTAAGGGTAAGCCATTTGCCTCCATAATAGACGCATCTATCCATTGCGAGCTCATGCCGCCTTTGAACTGACGCAAATCGTTTAAAGTTTTTACCTTGGAAAACTCCAGTTGCATTTCAGGCCGAATCAGAAGTAGCCGATAATTACCGAGCTCTTTCAACAAAGAGACTTTGACTGGTAGAAATTGCGTCTCCAATTCTTCATTAGTAGGTGACCATATGACATCGATATTCCGGGCGTGTAGCTCCGAGCGCAATCTCTTATCAATATTGCGAAAAGACTGCTCGACTAAACTAGCTTTACCGTACTGCTGTTCAGTCTTGGAAAGTGCCAGGGAAATTAAATGAGTGAAGTAATAATCTTCATGGCCGATGTCATAGTAAGCAATTTTTGGAATGACAATTTGAGAATCAGCAAATGACGCAGACGAAAAAAGTCCACTGCTTAAAACAACACTCAAAACTGACACCAAAATAAAGTTTGGCGGCATTTAATAACCTCGATTATCAATAGACACGCATATCGCAACGCCGATGATAATTATACTAGCTTACAATTGGTGCTTAGCTAATGAAACTGGAGCCTATTTGTGCGCCAGAAATCCTATTCCATAACTTTCAATCACAAAAAAACCCTTGTGTTTTCACACAAGGGTTTTTAGCGTACACGAAATGAAATTATTTCAAGCTTGCAAGCGCAGTATTAAACGTCTCACTTGGGCGCATCGCTTTGGAAGTTTTATTAACGTCCGGACGATAGTAACCACCTAAATCTACCGGTTTACCACCTGCTGCAATTAACTCCGCAACAATCTTATCTTCGCTTTCTGTAAGAGTTTTTGCTAAAGGCGCGAACTGAGCAGCTAATGCAGCATCTTCCGTTTGTGCGGCTAAAGTTTGCGCCCAATACAGCGCCAGATAGAAATGGCTGCCACGGTTGTCAAACTCACCGACCGCACGACCTGGAGATTTATTATTGTCGAGGAACAAACCATTTGCTTGATCGAGCGTTTTTGCAAACACTTTTGCTTTCGCATTTTTCGCAATGTTACCGAAATGATCCAAAGATTCTGCCAACGCCAAAAACTCACCCAAAGAATCCCAACGCAAGTGGCCTTCTTCTACAAATTGCTGAACGTGTTTAGGGGCTGAACCACCCGCACCTGTTTCAAACAATCCACCACCGTTCATTAAAGGAACAATAGACAACATTTTTGCGGAAGTGCCCAGCTCCATAATCGGGAACAAGTCGGTGAGATAATCACGCAACACATTACCAGTTACAGAAATAGTGTCTTTGCCCGCGCGGATGCGATCCAGAGAATACTGAATCGCTTCTTCAGGTGACTTGATATAAATTTCAAGACCATTTGTATCGTGGTCTTTTAAATAGGTTTCGACTTTCTTGATCAATTGCGCATCGTGAGCGCGTTTTGGATCAAGCCAGAAGACCGCAGGCGTGTTTGATGCGCGCGCACGGTTTACCGCTAGTTTTACCCAATCCTGAATCGGCGCATCTTTCACTTGGCACGCACGGAAAATATCGCCCGCTTCTACTTTTTGTTCCAACACAACTTTGCCCGAAGCATCAGTTACACGCACAACGCCATTCGCAGAGATTTGGAAAGTTTTATCGTGTGAACCGTATTCCTCAGCAGCTTGCGCCATCAAACCCACATTTGGAACGCTGCCCATAGTGACTGGATTGAATGCGCCGTTTTTCTTGCAATCATCGATAACAACTTGATAAATGCCAGCGTAGGAGCGATCTGGAATCACAGCTTTAGTGTCTTGCAATTTACCATCCGCGTTCCACATCTTGCCAGAGTCACGAATCATGGCTGGCATAGACGCATCAACAATAACATCGCTTGGTACATGCAGGTTGGTAATACCTTTGTCGGAATTTACCATCGCCAGTTCGGGGCGAACTGCGTAAAGCGCAGCAATGTCCGCTTCAATAGCTGATTGGGTTTCAACAGGAAGTGATTTAATTTTTGCGTAGAGATCGCCGATGCCGTTATTTAAATCTACACCGAGTTCTTTAATTTCTGCGGCATATTTTTCTAACACGGGAGCGTAAAACACGGAAACAAAATGACCGAAAATAATCGGGTCAGATACTTTCATCATGGTGGCTTTCAAATGTACAGATAAAAGCACGCCAGATTTTTTTGCATCTTCAATTTGTTCAGCAATGAATGTGCGTAATGCATTTTTGCTTAATACAGCTGCATCAACAATTTCGCCTGCTAATACTTTTACAGATTCCTTTAATACTTTGGTGCTGCCATCTTGAGCAACTAATTCAATTTTTAAATTTCCAGCTTCAGAAATAAGTGCAGATTTTTCACTACCGTAAAAATCACCGCCGCTCAAATGCGCAACATGTGATTTTGAATCAGCAGACCACGCGCCCATTTTGTGGGGATTTTTGCGCGCATAATTTTTTACTGACAGTGGCGCGCGACGATCTGAGTTACCTTCACGCAATACCGGGTTTACTGCAGAACCTTTAATTTTGTCGTAGCGCGCTTTAGCATCCTTTTCAGTATCGTTCGCAGGTACTTCTGGATAATCCGGCAAGGCATAACCTTGGGATTGCAATTCTTTAATCGCCGCTTTTAATTGCGGAATTGATGCACTGATATTTGGCAATTTAATGATGTTGGCTTCTGGCGTAGTTGCCAGCTTGCCTAATTCGGCAAGATGATCGCCAATGCGTTGTTCTGGTTTCAATAAATCTGAAAATGCGGCAATGATACGGCCGGAAAGCGAAATGTCGCGTGTTTCAATGGCAATGCCGGAGGATTTGGTAAAGGCTTGAACTATCGGGAGTAAAGAGTAAGTGGCTAAGGCAGGGGCTTCATCAGTTTGCGTGTAGATAATTTTAGAATCGGTCATTTTTTACTTTAACTCCGTGAATTTCATGAGACTTATCATGTGACTTAGCCTTGTGAGCTTTGCCATTAAGGTTTATGAAGGGGGAAAAAATTAAGGCGCTACACCTAAAAACAGACTGCGTCACCTTTAAAAAAATCGCGCGCAGTATAACAGTGCTGTAAACTTTTGACATTCGCGGGAGTTGTCTATTCGCCGGAAAACGGTAGTGGCTCTCTTTTGATCGATTTAACGGATTCCCTTCACTAATGTCGTCACTGATTTTGTTCAACAAGCCTTACGGCATTATTTCCCAGTTCAGCGCAGGTAGTAGCGGCGATAAAGATCGCCCTACGCTGGCGCAATATATAAAGTTGCCCAACATTTACCCGGCGGGCAGACTCGACCACGATTCGGAGGGGCTGTTACTGCTCACCGACGATGGACAAGTGCAACACCACATATCCCACCCTGCACATAAATTGCCCAAAACTTATTGGGTACAGGTGGAAGGTGCCCCCAATAGCTATGCCTTGACCAAATTGCGCCAGGGCGTTGAATTGAACGATGGTATTACCCTCCCCGCTGAAGCGCGGCTCATCCCGACACCGAAGCTGTGGGAACGCGACCCACCTATTCGCAGCCGGATCAATATACCCACGCAATGGATCGAGATAGTCATTACAGAAGGGAAAAATCGTCAGATACGCCGTATGACAGCGGCAGTGGGTCACCCTACTTTGCGTCTCGTTCGTGTAAAAATCGGCAACTGGACGCTTGAAGGTATTGCACCGGGTGAATACAAAGCCACGTCCATTAACTTACCCAAATCAGCCCTGACTGAGGCACCCCGTGGCCGGAGTAATCGACCCCAAGGCCAAGATCGTAAACCCAGAGCCGACCATACCACTAAACCAGGCGATGGTGAAAAGAGGCCGCCGCGTACATCTGCTAATGGTGATAAATCCGGCAAGCCACCCCAACGCAAAGTGACTGCGAATAATAGAGCACCTGCAAAACCATTGACACCAAAACCCAGTGTGGCGACTAAAGTGATTATTAAGCCATCGCGCAAACCGACTGAATAACCCAGACCAGCCCTTCCCCTTGACTGCAAGAAGGCTGGAGCGTGCTTTACTTTTTGAGGACTCACAATGACTTGGTCACCCCACGTAACTGTTGCCACCATCGTAGAACGGGATAATCGTTTTTTAATGGTGTATGAAGAGTCCGACGGAGAGCTGGTTTATAACCAACCAGCCGGACATCTGGACCCCAATGAAACCCTTAAGGAAGCCGCTATTCGCGAGACATTGGAGGAAACTGGCTGGACCGTAAAATTGACCGGAGTTGTGGGTATTAATCTCTACACCGCACCTATTAATGGCATTACCTATTGTCGAACCACTTTTATTGCAAAAGCCCTATCCCATGACTCCTTAAGACAATTGGATACAGGAATCATTGAAGCTGTCTGGTTAACTTATGAAGAAATACGTGAACGCAAAAATAATTTGCGCAGCCCTATGACGTTGCAAATTATTGAAGATTATCGGGCAGGCCGACGTTTTCCACTCGACGTAGTAGGATAATCTGTGATGTAGAAATCACCAAAAAACACATAAAATTTCACATTCGATATGTGTGTTTCAGCATAGCGCCTAAAAAATCTAAATAATTCTTTCTAAAATTTTGGCGCTAAAATTTTAATTTTTGGGCGAACACATCTCACTTCGCCAAAGATATTGCATCAAAAGTCACACATCAAAGTCTTACTAAAAAAAGTAGGGTATGCTGGAACAAACATTGCATTCTCTAATTTATATTTTTAATCATTTCAAGTCGTGAGGGTTTTGGGTTTATAAATTCATTTTATAAATCTATTATGCCATCATTCTGGTGTTCATGGTTTAGCAAGCAACTTGACGTATATCTCGCATCAATTGCAATTTCATATTCAGCTGTTTGACAGTTGCGAGGAGATATTTTGCAAAATTTCAAATGTATCGAAAGCTTGCGGGCTTACATGGCCTGGTGGGTTGTACTTAGTCACGGAATAGCACTGATTGGAATTTACGACACAGACAACTCGGTTTTTAATCTTTTAATGAAGCTGATTACTTGGGCACCTATGCCAGTAAATATCTTTATTGTTGTCAGCGGATTCGTTATTACTCACTTACTTTTAAGCAAACAGGAAAATTATTCCATTTATATTACACGGCGGTTTTTCCGAATTTTCCCTATTTATATTTTTTGCTTTTTTGTTGCAATTTTACTGACAAACTTCCGTGAAACAGCTTATCTCGATGTATCTTTTCTGGCGGATAAAAGTAAGCGCATTGCAACATTTGCCGCACAACATGAAGATTTCTGGGCACATTTTTTCCTACACATCACCATGCTGCATGGACTCATTCCTGATTCACTCTTACCTCACAGCACGTCTGCAATTTTAAGTCCGGCGTGGAGCCTGTCATTGGAGTGGCAATTTTATCTTCTCGCACCGATTATTATTGGGTTAATGGCGCGCAGCCTTGAATCAATGTTTATCACTGCGTTGGTGTTGTATTTATTGGGTTTAATCGCAAAATCCGGTGTGATTGGCACCTGGAATTATCCAGCTTTCCTCTTTACCTCTATTCAATATTTTTTAATTGGGATTATCTCGCGATTGATGATTGAAAAATTCAAGGATCACCAACGCCTTTGGGAACTGCCTATTGTATTTTTTGTGACAATCGCGTTGGCGAATGTCATTGAAACTTTTATATGGGTGAGTTGCTTCACTATTGCCCTTATTGAATCAAAACGCATCACAAAAGTGCCGGTCATTATCCAAAAACTCCTACATATAGTCATGCTCAACAACATAGTGGGTAACCTGGGTAAGTGGTCCTATTCAACCTACTTGATACACTCGGCCATTTTCAGTTTGGTAGTGGGAAGTTACGCCTTATTATACGGAACCGCAGTTTCACTTAAGGACCTCATAGGGCTAATGATGTTATGCGTTCCAATCATTATTTTTGTGTCTTGGGCCTTGTACTCAACTGTGGAGGTCGGGGGGATCGCATTAGGGAAGCGCGTTATTACCCGCGTTAAACACCTACAGTTACAGCAATCCACTTTGCCGGTCAGCGCTCCTTAATCTGTAGTGCTGGTTGGTGGATTTACCTCCATCACTTTTGGAAATTTAATGGCTTAAGGCTCATTTCGGGGCATCCGCTGAAATCCTCAGCTGAACCCATTTCCCCACCTGATCTTAAGTATTTCGCACTAAAGAATTGCTTTCCCTTGGAAGTGGTCGGATAACACGCGTAAAATGCGCGCCTCATTATCCAGCTGTAGATCTTATTGTAATGTCCCAAGCCTCTCTCACCTCCTCCAAGCCTCTCGTTATAGTCGGCATGTCCGGCGGTGTTGACTCTTCTGTATCGGCCCTGCTCCTTAAAGAGCAAGGCTATCAGGTTGAAGGCCTGTTTATGAAGAATTGGGACGAAGATGACGGCACGGAGTATTGCACCGCCAAAACTGATCTGGCTGATGCAGAGCGCGTCTGTGAAAAAATCGGCATCAAGCTGCATACCGCCAATTTTGCAGCAGAATATTGGGATAACGTGTTCGAACATTTCCTCGACGAATACAAAGCTGGCCGCACCCCCAATCCTGATATTTTGTGCAATCGCGAAATCAAATTTAAGGTGTTTTTGGATTACGCAAAAATGCTGGGTGCGGAGCTGATTGCCACTGGGCATTACGTTCGCCGTGAAGATCGCGATGGCCATACTTATCTATTGAAAGGCCGCGATCCCAATAAAGATCAAAGCTATTTTCTGCATGCAGTCGGTGAAGCGGAATTCGCAAAATCTTTATTCCCCATCGGGGATATTGAAAAGCCGGAAGTGCGTCGTATCGCCGAAGAGCACGGTTTGGTGACGCACAATAAAAAAGACAGCACCGGTATTTGCTTTATTGGCGAGCGCCGTTTTAAAGATTTTCTACAACAATATTTACCTGCACAACCCGGCGAAATTCAAACGCCGGACGGCACAGTTATAGGCCAACACGCAGGCCTGATGTACCACACCATAGGTCAGCGCCAGGGGTTGGGTATTGGCGGTGTTAAGGGTGCCAATGAAGAACCCTGGTTTGTGGCGCAAAAAGATTTAACACGCAATGTATTGGTTGTTGTGCAAGGCACTAATCACCCACTTTTATTCACTAACCATTTAATTGCCCGGCAAACTCATTGGATAAACCATACGCCTTTAGTTGTTGGTGAGACTTTAATTGACGGTAGGTCGCCCTCATTAAGATTCAGATGCACTGCAAAGAATCGTTATCGCCAGGAAGATCAAAACTGTGGTGTAAGTGTGTTGGAAGATGGCGCTTTGGATGTGCTATTTGATGTACCACAACGTGCCATTACCCCCGGCCAGTCAGTCGTTTTTTATCAGGGTGATATTTGTCTGGGCGGCGCCGTTATCGAATCAACCGATAATATTTAATTTGTTAAGCCC
The DNA here is from genome assembly GCA_966096785.1 of uncultured Gammaproteobacteria bacterium. GTDB lineage: Bacteria > Pseudomonadota > Gammaproteobacteria > Pseudomonadales > Cellvibrionaceae > Cellvibrio. The sequence continues at coordinate 12,037 of CBHTVU010000054.1, forward strand.
TGGCTTATTACGCATAAGCCCGATAATGAGAGTTTAGTGTGAGTAAAAATTTACAAGAAAGTATCCTTGCCCTCGCCGGCGTTATACAGGCAGTGGTATTAGTGGAGCAAGCAGCCAAAACTGGCTATGTGCAACCTGATGCTTATAAATGCAGCATCGAAAGTTTGTTTGACCTCAATCCTCGCGACACTCTCGCTGTATACGGTGGAACCCCGCAAAACCTGCGCCTGGGTTTGGAAGCATTACGGGACATGTTGAGCGGTCAACATAAACATCAAGATGCCATGCGTTATGGTTTAGCCGCCTTACACTTGCAAAAAAAATTAGCGGCCCGCAAAGATATGCTTAATGTCATTGCCAACCGTATTGCCCAGGCAGCGACGCAGGCAGAACATTTTTCGTCAACCCATGAAAACGTCATAGGTAACCTGGGCCAAATCTACAGCGAAACTATAAGTACTTTCCGTTTTCGTATTCAAGTAATGGGCGACTACAATTATCTACAGCAAACACGTATCGCGAGCCAAATTCGTGCACTGCTTCTATCGGCAATTCGCTCCGCTATGCTGTGGCGCCAACTGGGTGGCAATCGCTGGCAGCTCTTGTTTCAACGCAAAGCCATAGCGTCGGTAGTAGACGAACTGTTGCGCAGTCCAATTCATTAAAATCTCCAGAAACGCCTGAAAAATCAGGCGTTTTCCATTATCATAGCCACCTCCAACAGCATACCCTCTACCAGGGTTTCCCCGCCGTATTGACGGCAAGGGATAAAGCACAGACAGGTTTCGCTTCCGGGCAGCCAAGAATTATTTATCGTTATGGCACAAACAACCCATACGACCGCGCCACCAGTTACCGCAATATTTATTTTTTGTTTTTTTAATTTTTACTTCAAACGGGAACCCGCATGACCAATTCAGTGAATGACTCCTTTGCAACCCTCTCTCCTCTCAATGCCATATCACCTGTCGATGGCCGCTACGGCAAGCGCACAGTTGCTTTACGGAAAATTTTTAGTGAATTTGGATTAATTTTTTTCCGTGTTGAGGTAGAAGTGCGCTGGTTGCAGCAGCTTAGTCGCCATCCTGGTATTCCGGAAGTTCCAACCTTTAGTGCAGCCACCAATGCGCAACTCGATAAAATCGTTTCAGAATTTAATGAAGTAGATGCTCAAAGTGTTAAAGATATAGAGCGTATTACCAATCACGATGTTAAAGCAGTTGAATATTTTTTAAAAAATAAATTCACAGGCAATCCTGAATTGGAAGCAGTCCTCGAATTTGTGCATTTTGCCTGTACCTCGGAAGATATTAATAACCTGTCACACGCGCTTATGCTTAAAGCCGGCCGGGAAGAATTTATTAAAGATGCACAAGCGATTATCGACGGCGTCGTAAAACTCGCTCATGAGTACGCCGACGACGCAATGCTCTCACGTACTCATGGGCAAACAGCATCTCCAACTACGGTAGGAAAAGAAATGGCTAACGTAGCAGCTCGCTTACGTCGCCAATTAAAATCAGTAAAAGAAGTAGAATTGCTCGGTAAAATTAACGGAGCTGTGGGTAATTACAATGCACATATATCCGCGTACCCCGAAGTTGATTGGCAAGCTAATGCGCGTGAATTTGTGGAGAGCTTGGGCCTAACATGGAACCCTTACACCACACAAATTGAACCACATGATTATATTGCTGAATTATTTGATGCTATTGCGCGCTTCAACACTATTGTGATCGATTTCGACCGCGATATTTGGGGTTACATTTCTTACGGTTACTTCAAGCAAAAAACTATTGAAGGCGAAGTGGGTTCATCCACCATGCCGCACAAAGTCAACCCCATTGATTTCGAAAACTCCGAAGGTAATCTTGGTATCGCCAACGCCGTGTTCACGCACCTCGCACAAAAATTACCAATCTCCCGCTTCCAACGCGATTTAACTGACTCAACCGTTCTGCGCAATATGGGCGTGGGTTTTGGTTACGTGATGATTGCTTTTGCATCCACTCTAAAAGGAATGAGCAAACTCGAAATCAACCGCGCACGCTTGGCGCAGGATTTAAATAATGCCTGGGAAGTATTGGCAGAGCCAATCCAAACCATTATGCGTCGCTACAATGTGGATGAACCTTACGAGAAATTGAAAGCGCTTACACGTGGACAAACGATTACCAAAGAAGTACTAGCGGCGTTTGTAGAGACATTGGATATTCCTGAACATGCGAAACAGGCAATGAGGGAGTTAACGCCAGCGAATTATATTGGGAATGCAGTGGCGCAGGCGAAGGCTATTTAAGGCCGTGATTTGAAAATAAAGGGCTCTTAGGAGCCCTTTATTTTTTCGTAAACATTTAACTTTTTGCCTGCAACACGCAAACAACTACCAGCAAATGACAACCAATATTTAATACAAAAATTTAACGATTTGAGACAAAAAAATGACAACTCCCCTTACCCACCTCGGCGATATGCCCATCCAACAATTCCTGCTCGATTACTGGCAGAAAAAACCTCTATTAATTCGCAACGCATTCCCCAATTTTGAATCACCCCTTGATGGTGACGAGCTCGCAGGTTTGGCTCTTGAAGAAGAGGTCGAGTCACGTTTGGTGTTAGAGCACGGTAAAACGCCGTGGGAATTGCGCAACGGGCCGTTTGATGAAGATACATTTGCAAAACTACCAGAAACAAATTGGACTTTGCTGGTTCAAGCGGTAGACCAATGGGTGCCTGAAGTTAATTTGTTGCTGGATAATTTTCGCTTTATTCCCAACTGGCGATTGGACGACATCATGATCAGCTTTGCGCCCGACAAAGGTAGCGTGGGGCCGCACTTTGATTATTACGATGTATTTCTATTGCAAGGTCTTGGTAAACGCCATTGGAAAATCGGACAAAATTGCGATGTTAATTCTTCGCATATTCAAGGCACCCAATTACATATTTTAGAAAACTTCGAAACACAGGAAGAATGGATTCTTGAGCCGGGCGATATGCTTTATATTCCTCCGGGTGTTGCGCACTGGGGAGTAGCGCAAGGTGATTGTATGACCTACTCTATTGGCTTTCGTGCACCTAGTCATGCATCAATTGTGGATGAATTAAGCCACGATATTGCGCAATCACTGAATAACGATTTGCGTTTTAGCGACCCCTATTTAAAACTTCAAAAAAATCCCGGCGAAATTGGCACTGAAGCTATAGCACAAATTCAGGAGATTATTCAGCAGCACTTTACCGCTGAAAATATTGCGCATTGGTTCGGTAAACATATGACTGAACGCAAATATGGGCAGGATGAAGAAGCGCAGGACGACGAAATTACTGCTGATGATTGGCAGGCTGCCCTCGCGGAAGGCAATATGTTATGGCGTCATCCCGCTGCGCGTTTGGCTTTTCATACGCAAAGCGATGACACACAATTATTTGCCGATGGCTGTGCAATTCATTGTTCGCGAGCACTAGCAGAACTGGTGTGCAGCGAGATAGAAATTAGTTGGGAACAATTAAAACCTCTAATAGAAGATTTATTTGATCGCGCTGCCATTACGCAATTGATCAATCAGGAGACTTTGTTGGTGGATGAGTAAACTATGACTCACGAAATCACTACAACCAACTGGCAAACGCATCACAAGCCCTTAAGATATATTCGCGATCTTGTTTTTATCATTGAACAAAAAGTCCCTATTGTGGACGAATGGGATGATAAAGATGAAACTGCAATTCATTTTCTGGTGTCAGATGCGGAAAGACCGATTGGCTGTGCACGGGTGTTAATTGAAGAAAACCTCTTGCATATAGGTCGGGTGGCGGTGCTAGCAGATTATCGTAACCAGGGAATAGGCAGGGATTTAATGCGATATATCCTGAGTTGGTGTGGGCAACAGCATCCACAGCGCAAGATATATTTGCATGCACAAACAAGCCGCAGGGGTTTTTACGAATACCTCGAATTTGTGGCGAAAGGCGACATCTTTATAGATGCCGGCATTGAACACATCGAAATGTGGTACCAACATCAAGGGAGTAAATTATGAGCGAGGCTTCATCAGTTAGCGCTGATTTGATTTTATTAGATGGCTTAAACGATTTTCAGGATTACTCGGTGAAATTGGTTACACAGGCACGTCGCAAGGTTGCTATTTTAAGCCACGACCTTGATGCACTCATTTATGCTGAGAATGCATTTGTCGAAGCCATATCAAGTTTTGTACGCAATAGCCGCACCGCACAAGTTCAAATATTGGTTAAAGACACCAAACCTCTCGTTGAAATTGGCCACAAACTCGCCAAATTGCATCAACGGCTCTCCAGTAAAATTTTATTGCGAAAGCTCACTGTCGAACCCGACGATAAAAATATGGGCTTTATGCTATGCGATACAGATGCACTACTCTATAAAAATGATGACGCATTCTATAAAGGTTTTGCGAATTTTAACGCAGCTGTTGAAGTAAAACGTTTACGCGACACCTTTGATTACATCTGGGAATACGGTGAAACTGAGCCGGAATTGCAAATACTGAATATTTAATAGGTGATTAAATTTCCGGCCCTCGTTGCAGCAATTTATAGGTATAAATCTCACACAAACTATAAATTTGCATTTTTCTTCGGGAAATAACCTAGTTTTAGGTTGCTGATTCCATTTTTATGCTTTATATATAGCTTTAACCTTTGCTACAGGCATTTTGAGCCTTTAAAAGCAGGGGTTTTTGAGCATAACTAAGCTTTATTAATCAACCGATTGAACAGTGTGCTTACAGAATAATCACTTCACGAACATCTACGATAAAGGAATCCACCATGGTTGCCAAAAAAACTCCTGCTGCTAAACCAGCTGCTGCCAAAGCTGCGCCAAAAGCCGCTGCTAAAGCTGCACCAAAAGCTGCTGCGAAAAAAGCTCCTGCTGCTAAAGCTGCTCCAGCGAAAAAAGCACCTGTAGCTAAAGCTGCTCCTGCTGTTGTAAAACCTATCGCAGAACGTCAAAATAAAACCCAAATGTTGCAACAAATTGCTGATGCGACCGAATTGAGCAAAAAACAAGTTCAAGCTGTATTGGACGAATTGACCAACGTTATTGAAGGCCACGTTAAGAAGAAAGGTATTGGCGAATTCGTATTGCCAGGTCTGTTGAAAATTACTTGTGTTAAAAAACCTGCTACCAAAGCACGTAAAGGCATCAATCCTTTCACTGGCGAAGAAGTTATGTTCAAAGCTAAGCCAGCTAGCACTTCAGTTAAAGTTCGTCCGCTGAAAAAATTGAAAGAAATGGCTCTTTAATTGACGCATTTTTCATAAAAAAAACCCCGCAGCTGCGGGGTTTTTTATTTATCTTGATTTTTAAACGTGGCAGCAAGCGTTAAATAATATTAAAGCCCTCGCCCACTAACGCGTTTTGCATACGCTTAATACGCTCCGCCAGCTCATCATGCGCATAGACTTTAGCAGGAACCTTCCCCCAAATTGGTTGCGGCCAGGCGGCATCTTCTTCAAAGCGTGCTATGTGGTGAAGGTGTAGCTGACGCACTACATTACCCAACGCAGCCACATTCATTTTGTGTGCATCAAATAAGCTGGTCATGACTTCCGACAAGCGACAGCTTTCACGCATTAATTGCATTTGCTCTGTCTCACTCAAATGATGGATTTCAAAAACATCTTCCACTTGCGGCACCAAAATACACCAGGGGTAATTAGCGTCTTTGCTGAGTAATAATAAGGACAAATCAAAACGTCCAATCACAATTGAGTCTTCGGCCAAACGAGGGTGAAGCTGAAACATAGTCTTTACCTTTCAGTTATCTTTTAGTTTTGTGAGAATCACAGACGCCAGTGATTGGCGTCTGTACCAATCGCGCGCAGCACCGTAGAATAAGCGCCTTTAAAAGCCCCCATTATAGACATTTTACGAAGAAGACTATCTATGCGCTCCAGTCGTTTTTTAATTGCAACCCTGAAAGAAACCCCTGCCGATGCCGAAGTTATCAGCCATCAACTTATGTTGCGTGCAGGAATGATTCGCAAATTGGCGTCCGGCCTTTACACCTGGTTACCGCTTGGTTTACGTGTGTTGCGCAAAGTAGAAAACATTGTCCGCAGTGAAATGAACAAATCCGGAGCACAAGAAGTTTTAATGCCTGTTGTACAACCTGCAGAGCTATGGGAGGAATCAGGGCGTTGGCAACAATACGGACCTGAATTATTGCGTATCACCGATCGCCATAATCGTGGTTTTTGCCTCGGCCCAACCCACGAAGAAGTTATTACCGATTTAATTCGCGGGGAAATTAATAGCTACAAACAACTACCTGCTAATTTTTACCAAATCCAAACCAAATTCCGCGATGAAGTGCGCCCACGTTTCGGTGTTATGCGTTCACGTGAATTTATTATGAAAGATGCCTATTCATTTCATAACAGCACCGAATCCTTGCAGGAGACCTATGATGTAATGCATAGAACCTACTGCAATATTTTCACGCGTTTAGGTTTAGGCTTCCGCCCAGTACTAGCGGATACGGGTTCTATAGGTGGAGCTTTCTCACACGAATTCCATGTATTAGCAGCGAGCGGTGAAGACGCCATTGTATTCAGCAATGCCAGTGACTATGCCGCTAACACAGAAAAAGCCGAAGCATTGCCGCCAACAGGTGAGCGGCCTGCCTCGCAACAATCTTTAACAGAAGTTGCAACACCCGGCGTACACACTATTGAGGAAGTCAGCGCATTTTTAAAAGTTGCACCCACGCAAACCTTGAAAACATTAATTGTGTTGGGTGAAGTTCGCGAAGATAAAACACAACCTCTGGTTGCATTAGTAGTTCGTGGTGATCACGAGTTGAATGACATCAAAGCGGAAAAATTAAAAGGTGTTGCATCGCCATTAACCTTCGCTCCTGAAGCAAGAATCAAAGCAGAACTGGGTGTAAGTGTTGGCTCGATTGGTCCTGTCGGCCTAAAAATTCCTGTCATTGTTGATCATTCAGCGGCGCACGTTGCTGATTTTGTTTGCGGTGCAAATAAAGATGGTTTTCATTTGACGGGTGTTAACTGGGATCGTGATGCAAAACCAACACAGGTTGCGGATATTCGGTACGCTTGAGATTAAACGCGGCATAGAAGTTGGTCATATTTTCCAACTCGGCACCAAATATTCTGAAGCACTTAAAGCGCGTGTATTGGATGAGAACGGCAAAGAACAAACCATGATTATGGGTTGTTATGGAATTGGCGTTACGCGTGTTGTCGCTGCTGCGATTGAACAAAATTTTGATGAGAATGGAATTATCTGGACTGATGCTATCGCACCCTTCCACGTTGCGATTGTTCCAATCAATATGAATAAATCTGCTGCGGTTGCAGAAAAAGCAGAAGCAATTTATGCAGAACTGCAATCCGCAGGCATCGATGTTTTGTTTATGGACGATGAAAAAGCGCGTTTGGGCGTGCAACTGGCCAATACAGATTTAATGGGTATTCCACATCGCATTGTGATTGGTGATCGCGGTCTTGAAGCGGGTAATATCGAATACAAAGGTCGCCGTGATGCCGAGAAGCAAGAAGTTCCGGTCATTGAAATTGTTGAGTTTTTGAAAGCGCGAATTAAGATTTAAATAAAAAAAAGGTGCAACTAATCGCACCCATTTTTTATGCCTACCGGAATCGTCATCCCCGCAGTTGATCTAGTGTCTTTGACATCTTAAGGTCTCTGGTCCCCTGCGGGGATGACACTACTACATGTAAATATAAATTAGCAGCTCAGAGTCATTTATTTTTTACTGTCCCAAATTTATCTGCCTACAACTCGTTCACAAAGCAACATAGTAGTTAAACTTCATCAATTATCTACCGATTTAAATTGTTAAATTTCCTTATCAAGATTTTTACCAAAAACATCCGGTGAACCAG
>CBHTVU010000055.1:0-19902 GCA_966096785.1 uncultured Gammaproteobacteria bacterium
CCAATTTTCTTCGGTGCAGCATTGAGATGGTCAATACCGTAGATATGAGGTTCAGCTTTGAAGAGCCAGTAGTTTTTTTTCATACTTCCTCCAAACGTTACTTTCAGGAAGGAAGATCTTTATTTTAAGACCGTCGGAGGCATGGATGCCGACGATGAGCGTACATGGATGTATTTACAGCGAGTCTTAAAATAAAGATGTTTCTTCTCAAATTGTCACAACCATGCACTCAAACGATCAGCAGTTTCTTGATTAACAACCTCAAGTGCAATTTTGCGTTTTGCGACATCAACTTCTTTGACAAGGACATTTACCTTTTCGTCCAGGCGATAAGTTTTTCCTTCAATGGTTAAACTCAAACGGCGTGAATCGAATTGTGCTTTTACATCACCATCACGCGGTGCAAGCATGGCATAACCCTCAATGCCAAGATCATCCAATCGCACACCTATGCCATTTGAGTTTACCAGTCCTATAGTGCCTACATGAAGTGTATCTAAGTGTTGAGTCATAAACTGACATTGCAACCACAGCTCCAAATAACGGCAGGCTTGGCGGCCCTGGTTTAATTGTTCTTGTAGCTGATTCGCTAATGCTGTTGTGTCAACTTCTTGTGCTGGTTCTCCGCGTAAAATACGTTTAATCGCGAGATGATTGTAGAAATCGTTGTAGCGACGAATGGGTGAAGTTACCATCGCGTAGGCGTTAAAACCTAAACCAAAATGCGGGATATGCTCAAAGGACAATGAACCAGCTTGAAGCATGCGCTGCAATAGCGAAAGCAGCTGTGCATTTTTAGGATGATAATTCGCGCTATCGATCTTCGAATTCATTCGCAAATCTTTAAACAACGCCTGGAATTTATCGAGCTGCGTCAAATCAGTTGTTGTTAAACCCGCTGCAATTAAATCAGGGCGATCTTCCGTAATTAAACTGATTGCATCGTTCAACCGCTCTGGACGAAAACCAATATGAGTTGAGAAAATTCCGTAACCAGGATTGCGAACAAACAATTCCCCTGCGCAAATGTTGGTTACTAACATGGCCTCTTCGATCATACGATGCGCTACGTTGCGGTCGCGCTTATCAACATGATCAATTTTTTTCTGATCGTTAAGTATGAAGAAATAATCCGGTTTATCGTCCATAACCAGTGCATTCTGCAGACGATAGTCAGCGCGTTTTTGTGCGAATGTTTGTAAGGTGATGAGCATGGCCTTTATTTCATCACTTACATTGAAGCCCGCATCTTTTAAGGTTTTGGCTCCAGTTAAATCGTCCGCTACCGCTTGATAACTTAATTTTTGTTGTGAGCGAATTTGCGCCTCTGCAAATTCGTAACGAGTGATCTCACCGTTATTTGCGATTTGCATTCTACAAATTAGCACAGGGCGCTTTTTTTCGGGGATGAGTGAGTAAGTGTCATGGGACAGTTCAGCCGGTAGCATAGTGATCGACTGGCCCAGCAAATACATGGTGCTGGCGCGCTCACGTGCAGATTTTTCAAGCGGGCTGTCAAAATCGATTTGTTTGCTGGGGTCTGCAATAGCCGTTATTAATTCCCAACCGTTTTCGTTGGATGCGATAAAAATTGCGTCATCCATATCGCGTGTGTTTTCTGAGTCAATAGTGACAAAGGGCAGGTGAGTTAAATCCAGCTCACCATTATCAAACACCAGCGGGGACCAATTAATACTGCTAGCTTGATTTTGCGCTGGCGAGGTCCATTCATTAGGTAGTTGAAATTTTGCAACAGTGTAGCGATTTTCTATACCGGGTTCATCGGCTTTGCCCAGTCGAGAAATAATTTTTACTTGAGATTTGCCGTCGCTAAAAGGGTGGCGCGCAATGGTGCAGCGGATAAATTCATCAACATTCAAACCTTTGCGTTCTTGTGGCGGAACAAATAACCAGCGGTTGAAGTTGTAGACGTCAGGTTCTACAAAAAAATTGGTGCCTTTGTTAACGTAACGACCAACAAACTCGGTGAGTGAACTGCTCAATAATTTTTCTATTTTGGCTTCGAGCTGCTCTTTGCTGTTGGTAGTAATTTCAACTTCCACACGATCATCAGGTAAGACACGCAACATTTGCTCAGGATCGAGGAAAGCTTCGCGGCCATCATCCAGGCACACAAATCCAAAACGTTTGGTGGTGCTTCGTACAACTCCTTGCGCTATATCTTTTTGGGCGACCAGGTTGGTTTTTAATTGAGCTAATTGTTGCAGGGCTGTGTTATTGAGCATGAGGGCGACTTAATAAAAGAAATAATGTGACGAATCATAGCAGTATTTGCACCACCCAAGAACAAAAGGCTGACAATGTTTAGCAATTGGTGAGCGATTAAAAGCGCAGCTTTAATACTTCAGAATGTCTTCGGTTGATGAGCTATTATTGGTGTAGTATCGTCATTGTTTTCTAACTAATTGATTGTTTTTGCAGGTTTTTATTGGATGGATTTACTGAACCAACTTATATTGTTCGGCGGGGCACTGTTTATTATCAGCATCCTTGCCAGCACCTTATCGCCGCGCATGGGAATGCCACTCCTATTGGTATTTTTAATTATCGGTATGCTTGCGGGTGAAGATGGTTTTTTAGGCATCCATTTTCAAAATGTAAAAGCTGCCTACTTTATGGGCACTCTGGCACTCGCTGTCATTTTGTTTGATGGCGGTCTGCGTACCGAAATTCATCTCTTTCGTGTTGGTCTGCGGCCTGCGCTTTCGCTCGCAACTCTTGGGGTCGTGATTTCGGTTGGGGTTTGCGGTGCCCTTGCAGCCTGGATTCTTGGGCTTTCCTGGGTGCATGGAATGCTATTGGGTGCGATTGTTGGATCTACCGATGCTGCTGCAGTATTTTCGGTACTCACCATGCAGGGTCTTGCACTTAAGTCGCGTGTTGGAGCAACGCTCGAAATTGAATCAGGTCTTAATGATCCTATGGCGGTTTTCCTCACCATTATGTTTGTGGAACTGATGGTCACCAAGCAAACGAATTTCAGCTGGATGATGCTCGGCGATTTTGTGTGGGAGATGGGGGCTGGATCCGTAGTCGGTATTATAGGTGGGCGGGTATTGGCTTATGGCGTGCAGCGTTTACAGCTCAGCCCCGGTTTGTATCCGCTGTTAGCCTTGTTTGGCGGAGTTTTTATTTTTGGCTTGGCATCGGTGATGCACGCCAGTGGTTTTCTTGCAGTGTATTTAGCGGGACTTATGGTCGGCAATCGTGTTACGCGTGGTCTGTACAACATCCAGCGTTTTCATGATGGATTTGCCTGGCTCGCGCAAATCAGTTTGTTTTTAATGCTGGGTTTATTGGTAGCTCCGCATAAGTTGATTGAGTATGCGTCGAGTGCGCTTTTAGTTGCTGTCTTGTTAATGTTTGTCGCTCGCCCCCTGGCGGTGTGGTTATGTTTATTGCCATTCCAATTCTCATGGCAGGAAAAAACTTTTATCAGCTGGGTAGGTTTACGCGGTGCTGTGCCGATTGTATTAGCGATGTTTCCCTGGTTGGCTGGCGTTCCAGAGTGGAATTTCTTTTTTAATATCGCATTTTTTATCGTGTTAATTTCGCTGCTGGTACAAGGCTGGACAGTTGGGCCTATGGCTCGGTGGCTTAATTTAAATGTACCTACCAGTAGCTCACGAGTGCAAAGAGTGGAGCTGGATATACCTGGCCAAGCCGGCCACGAATTTGTGGGTTACAAATTGGCTGAAGGAAGCCCGGCGTTAAGGCGCACCATCGGTAATTTGCACATGCCTAATAAAACCCAGCTCCTTTGTTTATTGCGCGACGGTAATCCGGTTGCTCTGGAGCCGGAACAAAATTTTTTAGCGGATGATCATATTTTTTTGCTAAGCCTTCCAGGAGATTTGGAAGCGCTGGATAAAATGTTAGTAGGTATGCAGGAAAACGAACGCTTGTCGGTACAAGCTTTCTTTGGTGAGTTTGTGTTGAATTCTCGTGCGAAACTGGCGGATTTGAGTTTGGTTTATAATTTTCCCGTTCCACCGCACATGGCCAATTGGAGTATCGCTCGTTATATTTTCAGCAAATATCGTCAGCCGGTGGTAGGCGACAGAGTGCGTCTGGGTGATGTAGAGTTTGTAGTTCTCTCCATGAAAAACCAACGTCTAATTAAGGTCAGTTTAAAACTTCATAAATAATCTTTTTGTACCACACTATCGAGTATTTTTTTGAGTTAGCCAATTTTTGATCACAGACATTTTTAGAAGCACTAGCGAATCTGTACTAAGCTTTAAAAAATTACTGTCCGGATCAAGGGTGGCATCAAAAATGACTTGGTACACAAATATCTCATTCCGTTGGAAACTTGGGATTCCGCTGATTTTACTTGTTCTGCTGTTCCTGTACGTTGGAATTTACTCAGTCATATCCAGCACTCTCCTGGCAAAGAATGCAAAAACTATTGCAAAAGTTAATTTGCCTGAAATCCAGTTGTTGATTCAGGCAGATAGAGATTTGTACCAAGCCCTTATTGCTGAGCGTGCGCTTTTGTCACCCGACCTCACTGCCGCACAGATAGCGACTTTTCACAAAGAGCATAAAGAAAATCTTACGCAAGCCCATGATCGGGCACTCAAATCAATCGAGATTTCCGACACGTCAACCACGGAAGAAAAGCAGGAATATTTGCGTTATTTGCAAAGCTGGCAAGCTATTTCAGAAGCTATTGTACAAGCGGCAGAGGGGGCGGACGACACTGCTCGTGCGGCTTTGGTAACTCGCTCGTTGAATGAAGGCTTTAAAGCTTTTTCGGTGGCACGCAGTTTTCTCGATAAATTGGAAGACAGACGCCTGGACCATGTTGAAAAATTTACGGCAGATATCGATAGCAGCAGTGACTCGATTTCACACCAACTTTTATTTTTGCTGATAGTGGGGACCATATCCACTCTCGCAGCCGCTTTTTTCCTACCTTTGTTAGTAACTATTCCCCTGCAAAAAATATCTGATCGCATAAAAAATATTGCGGCGGGCGATGGCGATCTCACCATTCGAATTCAGGTCGACAATCAAGATGAGCTTGGCGATTTGGCTGCTCATGTAAATCGGTTTATGGACCAGTTACAGACCCTTATCAGCAATGTCCGCAGTAACACTAACGAAGTATCTCACGCGGCTGAGGAATTGCTGGTTATCGCCAGCAAGGGGCAAAATGCTGCTGATGAACAATGCACCGCTATTACGATGGTTGTTACGGCTGTGAATGAATTGACTATGGCCATTCAAGAGGTTGCCCGTAATACAAGCAATACTGCTCAGAGCACCAGGGATGCCAACCGCATTACTGATCAGGGGCAGGAACGAATACGTTTAGCGGTGAGCCATGTGCAGGATTTGTACACACACGTTACCGAAACGGCTGAAGCCATGGTTAAGCTCGAAGGCGATGCACAAAGCGTTACGTCAGTAATAGACGTCATTCGCAGCGTTGCAGAGCAAACTAATTTACTTGCGCTCAATGCCGCAATTGAGGCCGCCCGTGCCGGTGAACAGGGTAGGGGCTTTGCTGTAGTAGCCGATGAAGTCCGCACGCTCGCCAGTCGTACTCAGCAATCCACAGCTGACATCCAGGGTATGTTAGGGCAGTTGCAACAGGGCGTGCAGAAAGCTGTGGGTGGAATGAATTCCAGTGCTGCCATGACCAAGGAGGCCGTCGATTCCGCTGGTAATGTGGGGCAGTCGCTTTCCGGAATCGGTTCTGCGGTACAGGAAATTACTAATATGGCTATTCAAATCGCCACAGCGGTAGAAGAACAGAGCAGCGTAACAGCGGAAATCGACCGAAATTTGGTGGAAATCAACCAGTTAGCCCTAACAACATCTGACGGCGCGTCATATACCGCAGAAGCTAGCCAAAAACTAAGCCAGCTATCAACGAGTTTGCGGGATAGCTTGAGGCGCTTTAAGGTCGATTGAGAGGTTTCCAGAGGGCTGGAAACACTCATAGGCGGGTAATCTAGATAGGCAATTGAGTCGTGTATTTGATCTGCTTAAGTGAAAAAGTAGAATGAATACTGCCTACATTAGGGAGCTTTAACAGGGTCTTGCGCAACAGCTGTTCATATTCCTCTACGCTATTAATGACGATTTGCAGCACGTAATCCTTATCCCCGCTGGTGGAATAGCATTCAACAATGTCAGGGATTGATTGAACCGCTGCTTCAAAGGCGCTCAAGGCCTCCTCATCATGGTTCTTTGCCGTTACGAACGCGTGTACCCTCACGCCCAGATCAATTTTTTTTGCGTCCAGAAGCGTAACTTTACCGCGAATGACCCCTTCCGTTTCCAGGCGTTTCAGACGCCGCCAGCAGGGCGTGTGAGACAAACCAATCAAGTTTCCCAAATCCGCCATGGAGAAATCAGCATTCTCCTGCAGCGCACGTAAAATTTTGCGGTCGTACTCATCAAGTTCCACATTGGTCGCCATAGGAATATCTCATATTTTATCAATTGTGATGAATTCTAGGATGAAAACTCCAGGAATACAAATTGGATAGGACAGCTTTAAGAAACTTGCCATATTCAGCAGTTAAACATTGCTTCTGTATATCGCTTTTGCAAATGAATTGACGACCTGCTTCTCGAGGGCGTGGCTTGAGGTTGTGATTGAACGCTCGGGCGTGTATCGTAACGCCTTTTTTATCAGCGCTTTTTTGTGCGCGTGTTGGCATTATAAACCACCAAGCTTATATTCAAAGATGTCGCTTGGGGCAGAATAATTTTGAGGAGCAGTCCGTAATGAGAGTGATTTTGTTAGGCGCACCTGGTGCAGGTAAAGGTACCCAGGCGCAACTAATCATGGAGAAGTTTGGTATTCCACAGATTTCCACTGGTGACATGTTGCGTGCTGCTGTAAAGGCGGGAACTCCCCTTGGCTTGCAGGCGAAAGATATTATGGAAGCAGGTGGCCTGGTGTCAGATGATTTAATTATCGCCCTTGTTAAAGAGCGCATACTTCAAAGCGATTGCAAGAACGGTTTTTTATTTGATGGTTTTCCTCGCACTATTCCACAAGCTGAAGCCTTGCTTGATGCAGGTGTAAGTATTGGTCATGTGATTGAAATTGATGTAGCTGATGAAGAAATCGTTGCGCGTTTGAGTGGTCGTCGCGTGCATGAAGCTTCGGGTCGCATCTATCACGTCCTTCACAACGCGCCGAAAGTAGCTGGTCATGACGATATTACTGGCGAGCCTTTAATCCAGCGTCCTGATGATCTGGAAGAAACCGTACGCAAGCGTTTAAGTGTTTATCATGCGCAAACGAAACCGCTAGTTGGCTTCTACCAAGATTTGGCAGCCACGGGTAAAAAAGGTGCGCCTGTTTATACACGCATCGATGGTGTAGGCAGCGTTGATTCCATTCGCAAACAATTGCTTTCAGTACTGAGCTAACCGCTGCACGGATGAAAAAAATAGGCTCCCAGTGAGCCTATTTTTTTTCATAATTTTTAAGATATAGTTTTGAATGATTAATTTTAATGACTAAAATTTTAGCGCTTGATGCTTCAACTGACGCCTGTTCTGTTGCGCTTCATATTGACGGCCAGGAAAGTCATATTTTTGAGCTGGCTGCAAAAAGCCATACGCAACGTTTATTGCCAATGGTAGATGAAATCTTATCCGCAGCAAATTGTGACTTGAATAATCTGGATGCAATTGCATTTGGTCGTGGCCCCGGTTCCTTTACGGGATTGCGTATATGCATGGGTATAGTGCAAGGTCTCGCTTTCGGCGCAAATTTGCCCGTGATCCCTGTTTCAACATTACGAGCAATGGCGCGTGGTTTTGTTGCTGATCATCCACAAACATCTCAACCAGTGATGGTTGCACTGGATGCTCGTATGGAGGAAATTTATTGGGGATTATTCAATGCAGAAAAATTTCCGCAAGCATTGACAGAAGAATACGTTATGAAACCTGCGGACGTTGTTAAACAAAAAATAATTACGGATCTATCAAAAAAGTTTATCGCGGTTGGTCCAGGTTGGCATTATTTGGATTTGCAGGATTGTATTCCAGAGCAACTGATTCTAAATTTCCATCCTAATGCCAAAGATATTCTCGCGCTCGCGCTACACGAATATGAGTGTGGAAATCTAGTTTCCGTTTTAGACGCACAACCTGTTTATCTTCGTGATTCAGTGTCCTGGAAAAAACGTGAACGTATCAGGTCTGCTTCTATTTTTGACTAGAGAAAGGCACAAAGACAATGAAATTCATAGTGTTTTGCATACTATTAATAAGTTCGTTAACGGTCTTTGCGGAAGACCTGTCAAACAAATCACAACAAGAAATAAACCACCTTATTACCGATTTAGAAACATCGGGCTGTCGCTTTAATCGAAATGGCACCTGGTATACCTCGATAGAAGCAGTTAAGCACATTAATAAAAAATACGAATATTTGCTCGATAAAAAGCTGGTGTCCTCAGCAGAAGTTTTCATTGAAAAAGCTGCATCTGAAAGCAGCATGAGCGGTAAACCTTATCTTGTGCAATGCGGTAGCGAGCAAGCGCAACCCAGCGCCAATTGGTTTACTGCCGAGTTAAAAAATTATCGAAAAAAAGCAGGTGAAGTTCAATAATCGCCTAACGTCCTTCATTCGAATTTCCGGGTTTACCTTATGAGTCAGTCTTCTCCGTCTATTTCCCAATCTGATTTTAATCATGAACTTTTGAAGTTTATCCAAGGATCGCCAACGGCTTTCCATGCGACTCAATCTATTGCAAAAAAATTAGCTGCTGCAGGATTTAGCGAACTGCGGGAAAGTGATGAATGGAATTTGCAGCCGGGTGAACGCTACTTTGTGAAACAAAATGATTCGTCCGTCCTCGCATTTGTTTACGGTAAAAAAGATTTGCTCGATACCGGCATTCGCATGTTGGGAGCTCACACCGACAGTCCTTGTTTAAAAGTGAAACCGCAACCTGAATTAAATCGTAAGGGATACCTGCAATTGGGGGTTGAAGTTTACGGCGGTGCATTGCTTGCGCCCTGGTTCGATCGTGATTTATCCCTAGCCGGACGCGTCACTTATAAAACCAGCGAAAATAAGATTGCGAGTAGTTTGATAGATTTTAAAAAACCTATAGTTAATATTCCAAGTTTGGCAATTCATCTAGACCGTGAAGTGAATAACGCACGCACAATTAATCCGCAGCGGGATATTGTTCCAGTATTATTGCAACTTGCACCGGAACAAACGCTTGCACCAAATTTCAAATCTATCTTGTTGGCGCAACTAAAGCAGGAATGTCCCCAGCTGGATGCGACACATATTTTGGATTATGAAATAAGTTTGTACGATACCCAAGCGCCAGCGCTTATCGGATTACAGCAAGACTTTATTGCCAGTGCGCGGCTGGATAATTTGCTAAGTTGTTTCGTCGGATTGCAAGCTATTCTGCAAGCTGATGATGGCGTTTCAAGCTTGTTAATTTGCACGGATCACGAAGAAGTAGGTAGTGTGTCATGTTGTGGCGCCAAAGGCCCTATGTTGCAACATTTTCTTGAACGCCTCATTCCAGATACTGAACCACGCATTCGTGTTATTGAACGCTCTCTATTAATTTCAGCAGATAATGCGCACGGCGTGCATCCAAATTTTAGCGACAGACATGATGAAAATCATGGCCCGTTATTAAATCGTGGGCCGGTGGTGAAAATTAATGCAAACCAACGTTATGCGACAACAAGCGAAACGAGCGGATTTTTTCACTGGCTATGTGAGCAAAATGAAGTGCCGGTTCAGGTGTTTGTAGCACGTACAGATATGGGTTGCGGAAGCACCATTGGCCCCATAGTTTCTTCAGAGGTGGGTGTAAAAACAATTGACGTCGGAGTTCCAACATTTGCTATGCATTCGATTCGCGAGATGGCGGGAGTTGCAGATGCCTACTATCTTTATCGAGTTGCAACAGCTTTTTATCAATACCCGCTCTTATTGAGCTTTTCATAAGTAGCTGTTTCGGCATACCCTTAGTTCAAAAGGAGTTGCCTGAACTTCAGACACGGCTTTTTGTCCACCTGAATGTGACTTAGTACTAAGACTTGGTAAGTTGTCGCCGCTTATGGCGAGAGCTGTTTATAATTTATCGATTATTAGAAAAAGTATCACGCGAGCTCCCTATGACACTTACACACGAATTATTGGCTAGATTTTCACCTTTCAATACCTTGACCTTTGAATATTTGTCCAAGGTAATTGATAAAGCCAGCATCAAAGAATATACCAAAGGGACAATTATTTTTAAGCGCGGACGTGAACTCAAGGAATCTCTTTATTTGGTCAGCGGTAGTGTGGATTTAATTGACTCGCAATTTGCGATCACTCCCATTGCCAACGATGATGAATCGCATAAGGTTCCGTTGAATAGTGTGTCCCCCACAACGGTTTCAGCAGTTGCAAAATCTGCAGTGGTTATTTTGGCTGTAGAAAGTGATTTCTCTGACTTGGTTTTGGCGTGGAGCGAAAGTGGAAATGAGGAATCAAATCAGGAAGGTCATCCTGAATTTGAAGCTGCTGAAGAGGGGGACTGGATGTCGAGTTTACTGCAATCGCCTTTTTTCAATAAAATACCGCCTGGAAATATTCGCCAATTATTTTTACGTTTTAAATCGCAAAAAGTAGCTGCTGATGAAGTCATCGTTAAGGAAGGCGAGCGCGGCGAATTTTTTTATGTGCTTGAAGTTGGCAGCGCTAAGGTAGTGGACAGCCACGGCAACATTTTAGCGGCGTTGCGCCCTGGTGATTATTTTGGTGAGGAAGCGCTGGTTGGTGATACAACCCGGAATGCAACCGTAAAAATGCTGACACCCGGCAAACTTATGTGTTTGGAAAAAAATGATTTCGTTACACTTTTGCAAGAACCCGTACGTCGTTTTATTAGCTATGAAGAAGTTGTTAAAAGTTTTGCATCCGAAAATCCCTGTCAAATTATAGATGTTCGCCTACCGCTTGAAAGACGTTTTCAATCTGTTCCCCACAGCCGCAGCATTCCACTAAGCCAGTTGCGAAAAAGTTTGCCGACTCTTGAACAGTCACAAATTTACGTAGTAACGGACGATGCTGGCCGCCGTGCAGATGTTGCTGCACAATTGATGAACCAGGCGGGGTATGAAGCATTAATTCTGCGTGACGCCAACTTGTACCACGCACCCAGTAAATAAGAATACCCGCTAAAATAATTAATCGGTTAGTTGCATTTTTAACCTGCACGGCCAGACAACAGATGCGTGTTAAAGATGCTTGGCTATATAATGCCGCCTGCATTTCAGATCATCCCTAGCCACTCACTTTATATTAAGAAGCAAAATCATGAGCAAGCAGCGCGTTCTCACGGGCATTACTACTACTGGAACTCCCCATTTGGGAAATTATGTTGGTGCGATACGCCCGGCCATTGCAGCGAGTGAGCGAGCGGATGTGCAATCCTTTTATTTCCTCGCTGATTTTCACGCACTTATTAAATGCCATGATCCTGTATTGGTTCATCAGTCCACACGCGAAATTGCTGCCACCTGGTTGGCCCTGGGTTTAAATACCGACAACGCAATTTTTTATCGCCAGTCAGATGTGCCTGAAATTCCGGAATTATGTTGGATGCTCACCTGCATGGCGGCCAAAGGTTTAATGAATCGCGCACATGCTTACAAAGCATCAGTGGATGCTAATCTTGCGACGGGTGAAGATGCAGATTTCGGTATCACCATGGGTTTGTATTCTTATCCAATTCTGATGGCAGCCGATATTTTAATGTTTAACGCCAACAAAGTTCCCGTTGGTAAAGATCAAATTCAACATATTGAAATGGCGCGCGACATTGCCGCACGTTTTAATCATCACTACGGTGAACATTTCGCATTGCCAGAAGCACTGGTGGATGACAACGTTGCCGTGTTGCAGGGCTTGGATGGCCGTAAAATGAGTAAAAGTTATGGCAATACGATTCCATTATTTTTACCAGAAAAACAATTGAAAAAATCCATTAATAAAATTGTTACCAACTTGTTAGAGCCTGGCCAACCAAAGGATGCTGATACTTCAACTGTATTTCAAATCTGGCAAGCATTTGCAACTCCGGAGCAAACTGCGCAAATGCGCCAGGCTTTTGCTGAAGGAATTGCCTGGGGTGAAGCCAAAAAACAATTATTTGAATTGATTAATGCGCAAGTTGGCGAAGCGCGCGAAAAGTATGAAGCCTTGCTTGCAAATCCAAAATATATTGAAGATGTTTTACAAGTAGGCGCAGAAAAAGCGCGTGCGCACAGTAAACCGCTATTGGAAAAAGTACGTGCAGCTGTTGGGATTAAAAAGATTCAATAATATGCACAATTAAAACGTGCTCGCTTTGAGTAATCAAAAATCACCTGGTGCTTAACAGTAAAAATTTAAGCACCAGGCAACTACTACGAGCCGATAGAGCTAACCACTGTTGTAACTCCGGCTGTCAATTTGCGTAATTCATTTTCATTAATAATGAATGGCGGCATAAGATAAATTAATTTGCCGAAAGGTCTCACCCAAATTCCAAGTTCCACAAACTTTGGTTGCAGCTCTGCGAGGTTTGCGGCTTCTTTTAATTCCACTACACCTATAGCCCCCAGCACGCGCACATCCGCAACTGCGGGTAAAGATCTACAGCTTTCCAATTCCTTTTTTAATTGCTGTTCAATGCTAGACACTTTTTTTTGCCAATCATTTTTAAGTAGTAACTCAATGCTTGCATTGGCTGCGGCGCAAGCGAGAGGGTTCGCCCTAAACGTGGGTCCATGCATAAATACGCTGTTTTTACCGCGACAAATTCCGTTGCTTACAGTGTCATTGCATAAGGTGGCTGCCAGGGTGAGATAACCTCCGGTCAAGGCTTTGCCGAGGCACATGATGTCCGGGCTGATATTGGCGTGTTCGCAGGCAAATAATTTCCCGGTGCGACCAAAACCTGTCGCTATTTCATCCGCAATTAAGAGTACATTCATTTGATCGCAGAGGTCTCGCACACGTTGCAAAAACACGGGCGAATAAAAATGCATACCCCCCGCGCCCTGAACTATAGGCTCAAGAATAACCGCTGCAATTTTTTGGCGATTGCGCTGCAATAAATGCGAAAAGTTGGTGAAACTGCGTTCATCAAAAGTCTCACCGAATTTGCATGCAGGTTCGTCAGCAAATAAATGTCGCGATAAGCTTTGGTGAAATAAATGATGCATTCCTGAATGAGGGTCACAAACACTCATAGCGCCAAAAGTATCGCCATGGTAACCGCGTCTAAGCGCTAAAAATGTTGTGCGTTGTGTTTCGCCTTGCGAATACCAATATTGAATCGCCATCTTAAGTGCAACTTCAACCGCAACTGAACCGGAATCGGAAAAGAAAACCTTATTCAATCCTGGTGGTGTAATCTCTGTGAGGGTTTTTGCGAGCTTTGCTGCAGGTTCGTGAGTGAAGCCTGCGAACATAACATGTGCAAATTGGTGTAACTGATCGGTAATGGCTTTGTTAATAATCGGATTATTGTAACCGTGTAAAACACTCCACCAGGACGACATGCCATCGATTAATTTTTTGCCATTCATGAGTTCAATATTCACACCATTGGCGCGACGAACAGGAAATACTGGCGAAGGATTAGTAAATGATGTGTAGGGATGCCAGAGAAATTCGCGATCAAGATGTGTTAATTCAGTAGTCGACAACATAGCGCACTCAATAAAGGATTAAACGGGATGCGAATGAGGCACCCCTTTTCCTTATTATAGGTTTAAGTGAATGCGCAGGTTAAGGTTTTATTTTTGTGTTGCAGAAAAAATTTGCAATCAGCGATGCGCGTAAAGTGTAATGTTTTACGCTTCGCAGTAATTTATGTAGAGAGATTATTTAAAATCTAAAATCAGAGTGATGCGGTTTTTAGATGCGGTGTGTTATGTCCTGACATAAACTAATATCACTACTACTCTCAATTGCTGTCCTTGTATCATTGTGTGCGGACATGGACACGCAATTGAGCAAGTTTTAATTCAGGTTTTACGCGTCAATGCCATCCTGTATTGGCTTGGGCTTTAGGCAATGCGCCGTTCCGGAATAATGTCTGGAGTCGCAAGGTAAACAATATTATTAATAAATTGTTGCAGCTGCTGCTGCCGTTCAAATGGCAGATCGACGAACTCAATGCTGATTTGCGTATGGCGATGCGGTAAGCGCAGCAATCGGAAACCGCGTACCCGTGCGCTGCAGCGCAAAGTAAGTTCATCACTGAGCACGAGCTCGCACAGCGGTAGTAGTGCCCCATGGCGCAGCTGCCCGAGAAGATTACCGGGTACGCTTGCGCGCAGGCCACCGCTAGAGATATCCAGCACACTGGCGTAAATGGCCTCATGACCCACCGCCCTTAGTTTCAGCGCAAGGCTAGACTTCTCGCTCATATCGGCACGACTATACTGGCGGCGCGGTATGTAGGCGACTTGTTCCGGTAAAAGTATGGCAAGACCATTGGCGCCATAATTATTGCCCCAAGCCAAAATAGGGGAGCTGAAGCTTAACTGTTCGCCATTGCGGTGGTGACGCAGCGTAATGCGGTCGCCAATTTCGAGCACATGTTGTTTCGGGAATAGGTCGTCTAGCCATAGCAGGCCGCGTTGTATATCAACCGCCAATATTAGCGTCTGATAACTCAGGGTGCTGCCCTCAACCTTCACTTCGATAATCTGGCGTTGGTTTAGCAGCTGATATAGGGACTCGTAATGATCAGCGCCAGTCTCTTTCGGTTTGGTAATAGACGAAACACTGGCGAGTGTGCGTTTGGGTACCTGCACGTTGGCCACTGCTGCACTCCTTAGAGTGGTCTCTTTAGAAACGTGGCCTGATAGTTTTTGCCACATCGAACGCAGGATTGGCATGCTTGAACTCCGCTTGGACAATCAATGGATAACTTTTGGTGAGTAATGAAATCTGTATAAGTAACTAGGAGCAAGGCTTATGCCATAGGCAATGAGGTTCCTATCGACTGTGAAATGAAGCTATTCGTTGGCTTTTCGTGTGATCCAGCCGCTCGGGTTGCCTGTTCAGGGAAATAAATTTCCGCTGGGATGGTGGATGCTTATCTAATATTGCCGCCTGGTTGCCGCTCTTGGTCTCAGTGAAAGCGAATCTATCTTTATAGTCATTCCCTAGCGTGCCCAAAATCCGTACAATGCGCGCCTTTTCAGCAAAAGCTACATCCAGTTTGAAACAGAGTTAATCCTATGAAAGATATAGCCGTGCGCCAGGATCGTCTGGAGTTCAATAAGTTACAGAAACGCCTGCGTCGTCTCGTAGGGACTGCAATTATTGATTACAACATGATTGAGGAAGGCGACAAGATCATGGTGTGCCTGTCAGGCGGAAAAGATTCCTACACCATGCTGGATATATTGCTCAGTTTGCAAAAAACGGCGCCCATCGATTTCGAAATTGTTGCTGTGAATATGGATCAAAAACAGCCGGGCTTTCCCGAGCATGTGTTGCCAGAATATCTAACTGCTTTGGGCGTGCCTTTCCATATTATTGAAAAAGATACTTACAGCATCGTTAAGGAAATTATTCCTGAAGGCAAAACAACTTGCGGTTTGTGCTCACGCCTGCGTCGTGGAACTCTTTATGATTTCGCTGCTGATATAGGTGCGACTAAAGTTGCCTTGGGGCATCACCGTGATGACATCATAGAAACATTATTTTTGAATATGTTTTACGGTGGAAAACTGAAAGCCATGCCGCCAAAACTATTGGCTGACGATAAGCGTAACATTGTGATCCGTCCTTTGGCCTACTGTAGCGAAGCAGACATTATTGAATTTGCTGCACTTAAGGGCTTCCCAATCATTCCTTGTAACTTGTGCGGTTCGCAAGAAAATTTGCAGCGGCAGGTTATTAAAGACATGCTGCACACGTGGGAAAAACAATACCCAGGTCGCACAGAAACTTTATTTTCCGCTATAAAAAATGTATCTCCCTCCCAGTTAGCTGATACAAGCCTATTTAACTTTGTTGGCCTGCAGGCTGATAAAGATGCGGTGCCTCAAATTGAAACAGATGCATGTACAACTATCGAGTCTTTTGCTCCCGGTTCCAGCGGTGTACAGTTTTTAGACGCAGGTGATATTTTGGAATCAGCCTGATCTCATTCTATTATTGGGTAACAACTATCTGTTACCCAATGTCCTGAATTTAGCCACCAAAAGAAACACAATTCTCCAGAGCTTGTTCAAAATTCGAACGAGAAATATTTTTTTTCGCTCAAATGATTTTTTGGCAAAAAATAAACTTGAGTTGTCATCTTTTAGACGTAGACTTCCCCCAGAGCCAATCAACAATAAAGTTACTTAACACAAATTATCAAACATTTAAGTGATGCGCGGAATTTAAGTGTTGAGTAGATGTCTTTAAGTGAGAAGCATAGCAAGAGGGGGATGCTTAATGACGTTACCTGAGTCATTTAATAATTATTCGTTAGTCAACCGGTTGGGCCAAGCTCTTCAATTAGCGGTTTGCCATACACAGGCCTACGGGCGAGAGTATGTGTTTGTTGCAGCACTTGCACAGCATGCATCCAGTTTGGTTGCAAAAAATGCGGAACATTTTGCGCTCCAGCTCCGGGATTTATTTAATGTCGACGCGCGCCGTTTTGAGTTAATTGAGTTGCGCGGTGATATGGCGAATCCAGAATTGTTTCGCTGGAAATTTGAATGGGTGGGTAACACGCCTTTATCCGGGCGTAGTGAGGCAATTTGTTCCCTCGGCCAGCGCAAACATTTTTTAGCACTGGCAAATATTCAGAGCGAGTTGCAAGTTGCATCTGCTTAATAAATTAAATGCAAACTTCTAAATCCAGGCTATTCGCCTGGATTTTTTTTATCAAAAATTCTTAGCAATAGTACACTTACAATACTTATTACAATTAAGGGCAGGCTACCGAATTTCATAAAAGGTGTAGAGCCATTCACTGCAAAAATCTCACTACTCAAAACGGTTTGTTCAAATGCATTTGTTTGCGTGGTGATTCGTCCCTTTCGATCAAATATAGCGCTAGGCCCATTGTTAGTGCTGTACGCGTAATAATGTTGGGTTTCAAGTGCGCGCATCTGTGCCATTTGCATAAATTGATGGCGACCAAGGGAATCACCAAACCAGCCTAAGTTACTTACCGATAATAATAATTGTGAGCCTTGCGCATTTTTTGCAATTAAATCTGGAAAGGCAACTTCATAGCATACGGATGGCGAAATAAACATGTCGTCAATTTTTAAGCCGTGCTGTTCTTCGGGTCCGAGACTAATGATGGATGTTGGCAAATTAAAAAATTCAATAAGATTGCGTAGCGCTTCAATGGGAACATACTCACCGAAAGGTACAAGCCTGCGTTTGTGATGAATTCCTATGGCTTTACCAAGAGTAACTACGGAATTGTAGTAAACATCTTTTTCCTGATCATCGAAAATGATTCCCGTAATCAAACCCGAATCGCTGTCTGACGCTTTGCGATTTATTTCATTCAGGTAGGGGATGGCGTCACTGTAAATTTGCGTAATAGCGGCTTCCGGCCAAATGATAATTTTATGACCCCACAAAGGCTCGGTCTTTTTTTGGAGTAAATCTAACGTGCCTTCACGAAACTCAGCCTGCCATTTCTCTTCTTGATTAATATTGGGTTGCACAATTGCAATACTGGTTGGCACATTTGATATTTGAGTCCATTCAAATTTTTGCAATGCAAAACCTGCGATCCAAATTCCTGTTACGGCAATACTTCCAACAATTAAACCCGCAGATTTTTTCGGCTTATAAATAACCTGTGCAATCCAGCCAGCTGTTAAAGCACTTAATAAACTCAAACCCATAACACCAACAACCGGGGCCCAACCTGAAAGCCAGTTAGTCAAATCGCCATAGCCAATAAATAACCAGGGAAAACCGGTTAACAACCAGGTGCGTAACCACTCGCTGATTAACCAAGTCGCGGGGAATGCGATGAACAAACTTAATGTATGGCGACTAAACCAACGTCCGAAAATATAAAAAGGCAGGCTAAAAAATGCAGCCATAAAAAATACAAAAATGATAACAAGAAATGCTGCAAGCGGAGCAGGGGCACCACCAAAACCGCTGATGCTAACGTAAATCCATGAAACACCAAGGCCATACATTCCCACACCAAAACACCAGCAGCGCCACAAAACATTTTTGAGTGATTGGTCTTTTATAAGTAGTGCCAAAACAACGAGCGCGATAATAGCAAGCGGCCAGATATTAAATGGTGCAAAACTGAATGGAACCAAGCAACCAGCGAGTAGGGAGATGGTTAGTTGAATCCAATTGGGAAGTTGGCCGAGGCGTTGTATTAAATTTGGTGAAATCATGAAGAAATCAAGTCCAAGTGTCATCGTCATTCCCGCAGGGAATCCAGTGGCTTGTTTTATCTTTAAAGGCGCTGGATTCCCTGCGGGAATGACGACTCCCTGACAAAGATATTATTTGTGTGGAAGTCGTTATTTTACAGAATCGTTAATCGCAACAAATGAATTTGGCGATTATCGGAATAGAGTACACGGAACTGGAAGTTTTCAATCACAGCGACTTCATTGCGCTTGGGGATGTGACCAAACTCCTGCATTAAAATGCCGCCAATAGTATCGAAATCTTCATTGCTCAATTCAGCATTAAAATGCGTGTTGAATTCTTCGATGGGGGTGAGCGCTTTAATAATAAAATCGGTATCGCTCATGCGTTTGATAAAATTGTCGCTGTCTTCTTCATCGGTTTCGTCTTCAATATCACCGACAATTTCTTCCAGAATATCTTCAATCGTTAAAAGACCGGAAATACCACCGTATTCATCCATCACCAAGGCCATGTGATAACGGTTTTCGCGGAATTCACGCAACAATACATTTACGCGTTTACTTTCGGGCACTATGTTTGCGGTGCGCAAAATGCTGTCGAGATTAAAATTTTCGGTTCCTTTTAAGGCGAGAGGAAGTAAATCTTTTGCGAGCAAAATGCCTTTAATATCATCAAGACTTTCGCCAATAACCGGGAAACGAGAGTGCCCCGATTCAATAATTTGCGGTAAAAAGTCTTGAGGGGAATCATCAATACGAATCGCCGTAATCTGCGAGCGCGGCACCATGATTTCGCGCGCTTGTAATGAGGACACATCAAGCGCACCCTCAATAATACTGAGTGCATCTTGATCGAGTAGTTGGTTATCTGCTGCGTCTTTAATAATATCCAGCAATTCGTCTCGCGATCGCGGCTCATCGCTGAACGCGTGTAGCAATTTATCCAGCCATGACTTCTCATGTTTTTCAGTATGGCTGCTGTAGTCTTCCGACATTTTTGTTATACCTGATTAAAAATATGTGTAGCGAAAACGATATTCGATTAATTCAATTTTATGAAGCTTCTACAATTTCGTTATAGGGTGCGGGAAAATGCAGTTGGGTAATTAAACGTGTTTCCAGAGCCTCCATAACATCCGCTTCGTCATCATTAACGTGATCATAACCGAGTAGATGCAGTGTTCCGTGTACTAACATGTGTGCCCAATGCGCTTCCAGAGACTTGCCTTGTTCACGGGCTTCGCGCTCTACTACGGGTGCACATATAACCAGGTCACCCAACAAGGGCACGCCCACTTCATCGGGAATATCTGCTGGAAATGACAATACATTGGTTGGTTTGTTTTTGCCGCGATATTGGGAGTTCAGTTCCTGGCTTTCCGGTTCATCGACAATATAAACGCTGACTTCGGCCTGGTTAAGTTCGTCACTGTGTAGTGCAGTAGAAATCCACAGCTCAATATTTTCTACACTTGGAATTTTTGTGCTGGAACTATTGAC
>CBHTVU010000056.1:0-19870 GCA_966096785.1 uncultured Gammaproteobacteria bacterium
CCGGCAGCCCAATTTTTAATGAGTGTACTTTGCATCTCTCCGTCGAGATTCATAATACTCAAGTCATCTTTAATTTTACTGACTCTTCCCTGATACACGGAGCCTGCCGACTTCTTATCCGCAATATATTTACCGAGATTGTCACGAACTTCATCGAGTGTATTCGCCATGAACGCGAGACGCTCTTGCATAGCGTCGCGGCCAACTTGCAAGGTATACGTTAAATCATTCAGCTCCACAGGATTTGTTTCGATGTGGTTGCGCAGCCGTTCTGCGTAAGCATGCAAGCGCTCTTGATTTTTTGCCGATAAGACAACGAAATAAGGACCATTCGGCGCTGTAGCGGAAACTTGCTCGTGCTCAACATATTCTTCCAACACGATATGGACATTGGCACCACCAAAACCGAAAGAGCTTATGCCTGCCCGGCGCGGTAAGGGATTGCCGCTGGCATCGGAAATAGGTGTCCAGGGAATAGTTTTATCGACAATATAAAACGGTGTACCTGTCAAATTGATATAGGGATTCAATTTGTCAAAATGTAACAGCGCAGGAATTTGCTTGTGCTTGATTGACATAATGACTTTGAGAATGCCGGCAATACCCGCTGCCGTTTCAAGGTGGCCGATATTAGTCTTCGCTGAAGTTAGGCCAATGTGCGGCGTGGTGGCCGGAGCTTTATTGTGTTTTTTGTAGAGCTCGGTAAACGCCTTCTTCATCGCCTGTATTTCAATGGGATCACCAAGGCTGGTGCCGGTCCCGTGGCATTCGATGTAACCAACGGTTGTTGGATCCACCTGTGCCTTTTCATAAGCCTCCACCAGTAAATCCGCTTGAGCATTGGGATTGGGGGCGGTCAGCATCGTGGCTTTTCCACCATGATTTTCCGCTGTCGCTTTTACCACGGCATAAATATGATTTCGATCTGCTTTAGCTTGTGCGAGTGTCTTAATAAGAATGGCACCGGACCCCTCACCCCTTACATAACCATCCGCGCGCTCGTCAAAAGTTTTGCATTTTCCATCAGAAGCCAACATGCCCGCAGCACCGAAGGAAATGTGTCCAGCGGCGGTCAGCATTACCTGCACACCACCAACAATGGCCATGTTACTACTGCCGGTGTGAATCGATTCTATTGCCCTGTGCAGTGCGACCAATGAACTTGAGCAAGCAGTATCCAGTGGTGCGCTGGGTCCGCGCAGATCTAACAAAAATGAAACCCGGTTTGCTAATACCGCATGTGATGTACCCGATGCAGAATATCCATCCAGCTCGGCGTCCATTGCCGCCATCAAGTCGATATAGTCGCGCGTCGCCGCACCAACAAATAATCCGGTTTTGGTGCCAGCCAAATCAGACACCTTATGCCCCGCATCTTCAATCGCACCCCACACCGTTTCCAGGAATATGCGTTGCTGCGGGTCCATCATTTCCGCTTCGCGAGGTGATA
Source organism: uncultured Gammaproteobacteria bacterium (assembly GCA_966096785.1). Taxonomy (GTDB): domain Bacteria; phylum Pseudomonadota; class Gammaproteobacteria; order Pseudomonadales; family Cellvibrionaceae; genus Cellvibrio. The sequence goes on from CBHTVU010000056.1 coordinate 1,451, forward strand.
TTCCCCAGAAGAGGGGATCGAACTTATCGACCTCTTTCATAAAACCGCCCCACTTGGACTTGGTTTTATTTTCTTCAGTTAAAGGATCGCCATAATATTCTTCCCAGCTCCAACGGTCTTCCGGGATTAATGTAACCATATTATTTTCGGCGTTTTTCAGTTTCTCCCAGTACTCATCCAGATTGTCCGCTTGCGGCATGATTCCACAAGCGCCGACGATCGCAATTGGCTGTTGGATAAATCGCAATGAGGGCGAAATTCCGTGAGCGGATTGCAATTTTGCGATTTCGGGCTCAGCTGGCGCCCATGTTTTCTTCGCAAATAGTGCAGCGGGAGTTGATTGAATGTTTGTTTGCGCATCAACACTGGAATGCCGGGTATCGGCAACCTTGCCAGCGGACGCCTCAAGGTTGTGGGCTTTGATTACTTCTTCACTATGCTCTGTGGCAATGTAGTTGGAGATTTCCTTGATGTTAGGGTATTCAAAAAATAAAACTGGTGTTACATCAAGCCCATACTTTTCATTTACCGCATTAGCAAAGGTAGTCAAACCAATAGAGTCGAATCCCAAATCCAGTAGAATTGTGTCAAAGTCGATATCCTCCGCCGGGATTTTCAGGAAATCCATAACGATAGCGGACAACTGATGTTGTACCAATAACGTCAATTCATTCCCTGCGTTTTCAGCCTGCGTGGAGGAAGAAATGGATTGTTGCTGATTATTAGCGGTCGCGACTTCAACCTGGACAGGTTCATCGATTAAGCCCCAGGCCTTCTCGATTTTTTCCTGAACCCCTTCGATGACGGCGAAATTTGGCAAGCTGGAATACAATCCCTGTACAAATGCAGAAACTCCCGTTTCGATAGAAAGGGGCTTAATGCCAAGGTTGTTTCTAAAGAACAGTTCAGTTTGTTCATCAAGGCGCATTCCACCATCGGCCCACAGAGACCAGTTCAAACTCAGGGTTTTGCCACGCCGCTTGACGCTATCGCGCAGCATTTCGCGGCGGCGGGCGAACGAGTCCATAAAGTAGTTGGCATATGCATAGTCGCTTTGACCAGCATTACCGGATTGTGCGGCAAGGGATGAGAAGAGGACAAAGAAATCCAGGTTGTCATCAACAGTTGCATTATCAAGATTAAGCGTCCCCATAATTTTGGGAGAAAACACGCTTTCCATTTCTTCAATAGTTTTATTGCGGATGTAGGAATCACGCAAAACACCTGCGCTATGAATTATTCCATTGATTTCACCAAATTGTGACCTGCAACGTGTTGTTAAGTTGGCAACATCACCAGCGTTAGAGACATCGGCAGAAATGAACAACACCTCAGCCCCTAATTTTTCCAGGTTAGCAATTTTTTGTTGCTGGGTTTCCGATAAAGCGGATCTACCCGTAAGGACCAGTCGCGCCTGGAATTCCCTAGCGAGGAATTCAGCGAAAATAAGACCTAGACCGCCGACGCCGCCCGTTATGAGATACACACCTTTTGGCCGAATTCCTGCAAATTGTGGAGACGGTGGATTTAAAGTGGCATCGAGATCCAAGGATTGAATTTCACAGATAAATCTATTCTGATCATGATATCGAATAATATTTTCCGGAATGTTATTAAGCCTGAACTCCATCAGCAAACGATCAAAAATTTGGTTGTTGGTATTTGCATCTTGATGGCGGAACTCCAACACCCTACAAGAGAGCCGCGGGCTTTCTGCTCTAAGTATTTTTATAAAGCCATTTATAGCTTCGTTATGCGGCTGCGGATTTTCTGGTGTTGAGTTGTACACATAGAAAACCTGGATTTTACTTTCCAGACGCAATTGGATAATCGATTGGCACACGCGAAGGAATGCGTACACACCAGTTGCCAACGTATTCTTTACTGCGCTTGCGTCAACAATCTGAGCTTCATTTAGTAACGAAGAACTCCAATTAAAACTCACTACTATTGGTTGAGGTTGCTGTGCAAGGGAAGAGAAAAGTTTTTTGTAATCATCAGGAGACTGCGGATCAATGGTGTAGTCGCCATTAGAAACCTCAAATGAAGCTCCAGGTTTCACCCAAATGCACCAAGATTCAGGCTTGCCTTGCTGCCTCAAGTGCTTCGCATACTGGTTTCTCAAAATGTCGTCAGTATCGAAGAAAACCACGCGTCCCAATTCTGCATTATTCGACTCAGCGCTTATTGGCTTTTCATTCCAGACGCTTGCATAGTACAAAGTAGAGAATTCATTGTCCTGGCCGACCACGTTTTCGCTATTGTTCGAATCCGGTTTTTCATGGACATCTGTTAAAGGCACCCCAACAGAATCACGTACTCGCACAAGGACACGGCCGGTCTCATCAACAATTAATGCATTTTTCTTGGATAGATTTGAACCCGGCTTTCTATTATCTGTCGCGTCGGTAAGATAACTAAAACATTTGGTAGTTAATGGGTGCAATATCTCGACTTCGCCCAATGAATAAGGAACTATCATGCCCCCCGTTCCTTTTCCACCGAGGACTGCCGCCATTAGAGCCTGGAAGGCGCCGTCAACCAACGAAGGGTGGAGTATAAATTCGTTGAAGTCGGAAAGACGGTGCTCAGGAATCTCTAGGCAACCCAGCACTTCTGTTTCGTTTTTGTAGACTTCTTTTACGACCTGGAAGCTTGGGCCGAGATCGAGTCCAAGTGATTTGAACAGCGGGTAAGCGTTTACACCATCAATTACTTTTTCGCTACGCGCCTTGATACTCTCAAGGTCAATGAATTCTGAAGGGGCCGCCAGATCTTCCTCGGTGGCGAAACTCAATTTGCCCTGCGAATAAAGTTGCTTCTTACCATCATCGCGTTCGCTAAAAACTTCAAATTGAACATTGTTGCCTTGTGGAGTTAATTCAACAAAGGTCACAGTAGGTTGCGAATCCTTCACCACTAACGGGCTTACCCACACAATATTCTTAATTTTTTGAACTTTTATTCCAGCAGCAATCTCACCGGCTTTGCGCACAAAATCCAGATAGGCCACACCGGGTAGCGTCGGAATGTCCGATACCAGGTGGTCGTATATAAAAAACTCCTGATCGGTAAATTTCTTTTTGAATAACTGCCGATTAAACGTTGATTCATTACTATCGATCATCGGATGTATGGCATTCACCACAATCGACTTTTGATGGTTAATCGGGGTTGTGGATTGCGCACCTTGATCGGGAATCCAATGGCGCTTATCGGCAAATGGATAAGTCGGCAGTGATACTCTGCGGCCATTGCCTTGCAGGGATAATCCCTGCCAATCTGCAAATAAACCGTCAATCCAGAGTTGGGCCATTTTCCGTGCATCGCGATCTTTGGATAACAGTGCAATGAACTGTTCCTTTTCACGCTGATTTAGCAGGCGGGTGATTCCTTCGTTGTTCTTCGTGCTGCCAGATAAAACATCTTCATCGCGGCCACCCTGTAAGAACAACTCCAGCTTCGAGGCCAATTCTGAGAGCGAACTAGCGAGGATAGCTAATTTACAATCGAATGTTTTACGACCCGCTTGTAACGTAAAAGCGATGTCTTCAAGCGATAAATTCTTAATAGATAATTGCGATGACAATACCTTATCTGTACCTGCTGCCTTCAACATGGTAAGTAACTGTGAGGCCATGATGTGCAACTGATCATCATTTCGAGCTGATAGCGGAAATATCAATAATTCATGTTTGGGTGCCGAAATAAGGCTTTGCTTTTCATGTTGCTCAAGTATCACATGTGCGTTGGATCCTCCCGCCCCAAACGAACTAATGCCTGCACGCAGCGGAATAGAAGTTCCATTGACGACTTTATTGTTCCACGGCTCGAATGTTTGTTGTACGCGGAAAGGAGAATTTTCAAAATCAATAAATTCATTGAGTTCAGCAGAATGCAGGGAAGGGACAAGTTGCTGGTGCTTCATTTGCAGAACAACTTTGCATAACCCAGCCAAACCGGCCGCCGCCTCCAAATGTCCGATGTTACTTTTGATTGAACCAATCGAGCATGATTGGTTGGCAACTTGATAATCGCTAAAGGCGGTAACCAAGCCGGATATTTCAATGGGATCACCCAATTCCGTGCCTGTTCCATGCGCCTCAATATAGCCAATTGTGGACGCGTCAATCCCTGCCCGCTTTATAGCGGACAGAACAACTTCGGACTGTGCTTTAGAGTTGGGAACCGAATAACCACTAGCTTTTCCACCGTGGTTGATTGCAACACTTTTAATAACTGCCTGGATGTTATCGCGGTCCTTAATCGCTTGCGTGAGCGGCTTGATTAAAATTGCTCCGACACCTTCACCTGCCACGTAGCCGCTGCCACTTTTGCCAAAGCTACGGCAAAGGCTATCTTCGGATAATAAACCACCGGCAACAGTAATATCATATTTGCTTTGGTGCGCGTCCAGGTTTACGCCACCCACAATGGCACTCAGACAATCACCACGATAGATTGCTTCACATGCGAGGTGTAACGCTGTCAAGCTAGCCGAACAAGCGGTATCAACCGTCATGCTAGGGCCAGAAAGATTCATGTTGTAGGAAACTCTGTTTGCAATACTCCACAGGAAGGAGTTTGCAATAACGGGATTCCCAATCAGTCGCTCTTCTGACCCCATGGTTTGATACATTGCCCACACAGCGCCAACGAATACACCGACATTTCTTGAAGGATTATCACCTGCTACATTTTCTGGATAGTAGCCGGCGTCTTCCAGGGCCTCCCACGCCACCTCTAAAAATAGTCGCTCCTGCGGATCCATAGTTTCGGCTTCACGCGGAGAAATATTGAAAAATAGAGAATCAAATTTATCAATATCATCAATAAATCCACCGGAATATTTTCGCTCTTGTCCTGGGGTCTTCCGGGTGCGGAGCCGTGATTCAGGGATCTCGCCAACGCAATTCACACCGGAAGCGAGATTATTCCAAACCTCCCCCATATTTCGCGCTTTTGGGTAACGCCCTGACATGCCAATGATCGCAATATCAATTCGCCCCGCATCCACTTGCTTTTCTATATCCAAAGCATTGCTATTTTTATTGGTTACGCCAGATGCTTGATCCAGACGTTGCTGCTTAGGGGGGTATAAAGGTACTGCACTGCTGGAAGTTACATTGGGGGATGCAGCTTCTGCAATTGGCATTTCGCAAGCGGAAATCAATGTGCCCATCAGGTTCGTATATCTGAGCAATTGATAGTGTGAGTTTCCATCCGCAGAAGAGGCGGACCCCAAAAGGTGTAAATCAGGAATATTCTTTTTATGCTTGAATGCCTGAGTAATTAGGGTAATGATTTGCTCGACATCTTCTTCCTGCAAACCTATTGGAATCGCTAACCTGACAAGTTGATTCAGTTTGGTTTGCTCTTGCATACCTACACTGTGCGCACCAGCACGAATACCGGTGTTAAGGTACAACCAAGCCAAAAAGGAGGGTACGGGGTTTTCAAGTGAATTAAATTCGGGGATGCGTTTAACATCAATTAGAATGCAGTGGCCCCCGGCTGGGGCAACCAGTGGTATTTTGCTACTCTGCAATGAGCTCCAAATACGATTTACGGCTTGGTAGCGACGCAGGAATTGCGACTCCATGTGAGTTCGGTTTTGCAACGATAACGCAAGAAATTTTTTCTCGATTGCATTTAATCCAACGCCGTGTTGCTGTACCAGAGACTGCAACTTGCTATGTAACTCCAGATCATTTGTGGCAATTAATCCACCTTTATTGATGCAAAAATCCTTCGCCAAACTAGCAATCGCAACATTCGCAATTCCACTGAGATTACGCACTACTTCCCAGAGAGTTTTGTTTTCGTTGCCGAAGTCGATAAGGTGTTGAGCATTTTCCAAAATACGGGTGATATCTACGACAAGGGGAATGTTATAGTTTGCGAGAATTTCTTTTACCGATTGCAAATGGGTCATCGCCACCGGATAACCACCGGCAGCATTATTGCTAACTTCGATACAAACCATGGAAATAGAAGCAGGCTCCGCTTCTATCAAAGCCTTCATTTTCACCAAGTCTATGCCGGCCTTAAAAAGCTCATTGGAATCCAAGTCATAAACTTGTTGGTCGGGAATTTCTATCGGTGTAAATCCGTTTTCTATTTGACTAAAAATAGCGGTCGGAAACAGCAAGTTCTGTAATACCTTCCCTTTTTTGGGCCAGGATTCAAAAAAGACACTCTCCGCCGTTCTCCCGGCGGAGGTTAGAATAAAATGCTTGAAGGGGAAGATGGCTCCAAGTTGCATCGGAAGACTGGCAGATTCTTGCAATCTATTACTCAAGGTCTGCATCTGGCGCTCGATGGCAGGCAAATTTAATTGCGCCCAAGAGTCAGTTTTTAAATCTATCAGGACTGATTGTGTAGGGATATTAAGGGGATTAAAGTCATTTTCCAGTAAAGTATATGATCGTGGTTCACCTTGAATAACCTGTAAGTCTCCATTATTCACCTGTTGGTTAATCCGTGGAGCATAATCAATATGCGCAGCAGAAATCTCATTCCAGCTGTTATCTGTGGGCATATCTGCCACAGATAGAATGTTATGATTTTCAGCGTCCGAGGTTTGCATTTTGTCCGGATCAGCAATCATCATAATAATATCTATCACATTATGCGGATTGCACATTCCTGTAGGACGGCAGAGATAAATCACACCATTTTCAGGGCGAAATTTATTTTTGAATTGCAAATTCCCTTCGTCGTTAAAAATATTTTGCAGGCGTAAATCATCTAGAATTTGATCTACTTCCGGATCAGCATGCTTAGAGGGCTCTAGTTTGCAGCCGTAAGTTCCACCGAGGCTTAAAACCTGATTTCCCTCGTCAACCAACTTGCCAATGATTTGCACAATGGCGTATTCCAATCCACCTAACGGCATTTCCCTGGAATAAAACTCCAAATCCATTAGATAGCCAGGCACATCCCCCGCCATAGGCGAAATCAAAATAACGTTCTGTAAATGCTCATCCATGTAGGTTAAAAATATCCTATGTTCCGCATTAAGGTTGCCTGCTAGAATTTCCGCACGCACCACTTGGATCAGTGGATTTACCATAGGTTTGGATTCGCACCACAAGTCAATCACATTTGCGATAGCCTGAGCTTTATTTGAATCTGTACCGCAAATATATTCTTCTGTGCGACACTCACCTGATTCAGCAAATTTGGACACCATATATCTAAGGCGCCGCATTTTGGTACCTTGCAGCGAAAATGATGCCAGCTTCGTTATACGCTGCATAACCCCGAAAGGAGTAGAGGTAAATGGAACACCTGCTATTTCATCGACGTCTTCATCGTAAAAGAGATTGAGTTCGAGTCCTTTGCTAACGCAATGCTCATACAGCTCAGCAACCAAGGGTCCAAAATAACTCGCAGGGCCGGTGTATCCGTAAGCCATGATAATATTTTTGGCTCGTGCGTAATTAAAAAACCCCCGTCGCTCTGAGCCAATAAATAAATTTGGAGCGATATTACGCGTGCCCCTTGATACAGATGCTTCGCTTTTATGCTCATGGTATATGCGCGAAATAATTGGACTCAACTGCGAATGAGTTAAAGCAAACTCTTCCGATGTAAGGATTGCTTCCGCAGGTAGGTCAGACGCTACTGCAACCGGGGTTTTGACAGGTTGGGAGAATGTTTGATGATTATTTATAAGAGGGGACAGCTCGCTAACGGATGACTCCTTGCTTATCCCCACCAATTTATTTAATGCAACCGCGTGACGTTTAACGAAATATTGGCTCAAGTCATGGACATTAAAATATTCAAATAATAATGTTTTTGGTAAAGCACCAAAATCTGATTCCAGACATTTGATAACCTTGAGGACTAAGAAAGAGTTGAGGCCCAATTCACCAAACGGAGCAGTTGAGTCAAAATCTAAAGGTAAGTTGTTTGAAATTCCCGAAATTAGTGATTTTAAATAGGTTTCGGTCTTTTCGTGTAGAAAATCGTTTTCGATCATTTTTAAAATCCTTATTATTTCCCATCAACAACTTACCAACTCAATTTCAGTACAGCAGCCCTGATCTCAAGTTGTATAGTTGCACCCAACACTTTACTAAATCATTCAGCATTCAATACTGAAACGCTGATTTAAAATCTTGTAGCAGTCCTTAAATGCAAAAATTCACAACGCATCCAGCACTATAACAGGCAACATAATTTTCCTGCTGTAATTTAAACACACAAAAATTGCAAAAAGTTACTATTCCGCATTTTTTGCAGGTCCTAACTGGACTCAACTAATGGCAGATTGATTAACAAAGCGACTTTAGGTGCCAATAATTTCCGGCCTTGAATTGGCGAGAAAAATCCATACTGGAATGAAAGTGCAGTTAACCTTTACGAGGAACCCTACCGTACTATTAAATTTTTATGCCGTGAAAAAAGCTTTAGCAGAAAAATTATTGCAAGAAAAATTTATGTTAAATCAATAACTTCATAACAACTTGCAGCTGAAATGCTATTTTTTTGTGCGAGTGTGACTGATTGTTTTGTTGGTGTATCACAGTACTCGCACTATTTTCGAACACTCAGTCCTTAATACAGAACCCTAAAATCTATTTAGAGATCGTAAGTATTTGGCAAAAATTTCGCCAAGCTCCTTGCTGATCTTTAATGCCGATGTTTATTTAACAACATATTTTATTCAAACTGATGACATTCAGACATTGCAAATCTACCAAATGACGGGACAAATCACAACCCACTTCAAATTGCCGACAGTATTTTAGCAAAATCAAAATCAAAAGCTTCCAAACTTAATCTACATCAGTAACATCTTGAGCCATCATTCGAGCAAAAAGTAAACATCACGCTCTTGGAATGTGGTTTTGGTTCTCCTCTTCAATGGAGGGTTAAGCCAGCCCCACTTCCTAAGTTCAACGACAAATTATTTCGATCGCTCAAACTAAAATGCTCCGGATAGAATCCGATGCATCAACTCCAGCACGTTTAAACTAGGCGAGTCCAATAACATCCTATCTCAACAATCAGGATCATCATCAATTGTTAATTTTGTTAAAATCGATGAAAATCTATCGAAAGAAAACCATAAATAGCTTTATTGAATGAAATCAAGTTAATCCATCCTGAAGAACAAGGAGATGTAGTGAGCAATCAATATGAAATGGTCCAGCAGCTGCCGGATAAAAACCGAAATTTTATTATGCGCACTGTGGATGAGTGGAAAAAACTTGCTCTGCTGGGCGCTCCTATTTTAATTGCGCAATTGGCTCAAATGGCGAACGGTGTAATGGATACCGTGATGGCAGGTCACGCCAGTGCGGAAGACTTAGCCGGGGTTGGCATCGGTACAAGCCTATGGGTACCCACGTTATTGTTCTTTGCCGGGATATTGGGCGCCCTGCAGCCTACTATTTCAGGGCACTATGGCGCAAAGGACTTACAAAAGATAATGCCAGTGCTCTGGCAAGGAATTTATATTGCTCTAGCAGCCATGGTGGTGATGATTTTATTGATCACCAATATGAACCCAATTTTTAGATTACTGCAATTAGATGATGGTACTGCACGTATTGCTGAAGGTTATCTCGATGCATTTGCCTGGGGGACACCCGCCCTGCTACTAATGGCTACGTTGCGCGGACTGACAGATGGCCTCAGTCACACACGAGTCATTATGATTTTCTCTTTACTAAGTACCATTTTGAACCTGCCATTAAATTATATTTTTATTTACGGGTTTGATTTCGTTTTTTTTAAACTTCCTGCGTTTGGTGGCATCGGTTGCGGCTGGGCCACCAGTATTTCAAATTGGATAGCCTGCATAGGACTAATTGTATATTTAAATGCCAATAACTCCTTCAAGCAGTTCCGCTTACTTGAACACTGGATCTTACCAATACGTGATGAAATAAAGAATTTGCTGAAACTCGGAATTCCCATTGGGTTCAGTAGTTTTATTGAGGTCAGCATGTTTTGCATGATCGGGTTGTTTCTTGCGCCTTTGGGGACCACTACAATGGCAGGACACCAGATTGTTTTAAATGCAGTGCCAGTGTTATTCATGTTGCCCATGAGTCTTGGTATTGCGCTCACGTTACGCATCAGCTTTATGGTAGGGGCTCAGGAATATAATGAAGCTCATACATTAGTTCGTAGCGCAATGCTATTAGCCATTATGATAGGGTGCGTCAATGGCTTGTTTTTATTCTTGGGGCGCGATTGGCTGGCGAGTCTTTACACTTCGGATATTGCTGTGCAAAAGATTGCGGCGCAATTATTTATACTTGGCGCAATTTTTCAGATTGCGGATGTGATTCAAGTAACCATGATATGCGTATTACGCGGATTTAAAGATACGCGGATTCCAATGTTAATCATGTTGATATCCTTCTGGGGGATCTCATTGCCCTTGGGATACGTGTTGACCTTTAGAGATTGGATTACCGCACCTATGGGAGCACAAGGTTTTTGGACGGCCTTAATCGCTGGACTAATTTTCGCGGCTTGCTTGATGACAATGCGTGCGTTCAAATTTCACGCTCGACAGTATCAATAGGTATATTTCAATCAATTATGAGAGATTTATGAGAAGTGAAAAATGTACGCACCTATCTATATTGGTCCATTAAAATATTTAACAAAAGGAAGCCGTAATGCGTTTACGCGAAAAATTGCAATTTGAATTTACCAAGGCAATCTTGGCCACCCTAACCTCATTTGAAAGACTTTTATATGGAACGAGTATAAATTTACTAGATTCTAATTTTATTAAAGATCCTTATTCAGCTTTTAATAATATAAGAGCAAAACGTCCTATTCATTATTCAATAGCAATGCAAGCGTGGTGGATTACTGACTTTGCAATGGCGCAGGAGATTTTGCGTGATAAACGCTTCGGAGTAGACGTTAGAAGTTTTCCCAAGCTTGCAGAAAAAATCCGCAAAGATTTTATTAATGACCCGGAGCGTCTGGAGGTATTTGAAAACCCTAGTATGATATCTCTCGATCCACCCGACCATTCTCGTATTCGTCGTCTGGCGCAGCAGGGGTTTCTGCATAAGTTTATTCAATCCCTTGAACCTATGATTAATGAAATCGTAGACAATTGCCTAAATGATGCAGAGCAAGCAGATATATTTGATGTAGTAAAAATCATATCTCAACCATTGCCGGGTATTGTTATTGCAAAAATTTTGGGCATACCAAAATCACATCATGATCGGTTCCTAGAGTGGTCGCGGGATATGGCGGCAGGAATGATTACAAATGATAGAGAAAAACAAATTAAAAAAGAAATTGCTTACCGCGAACTCATTAACTGCTTTCGGGAGATAATAAAAGAAAAGCGTGCTAATCCTGGTAATGACCTGATTGATCAATTAATCAAAGCCGAAGAGGAAGGAGATAAGTTAACGGAGAAAGAACTCTATAATACCTGCTGGTTAATTCTGTTTGGTGGGCATGAGACGACTACACGGTTAATTAGTAACGGAGTATATCTATTATTGAACACTCCAGGTCTTTGGCAGGAACTTAGGGCGGATCCGCAAAAAATACCCGCTGCTGTGGAAGAGATATTGCGATACGAACCACCAGTGCATGCATACTTCCGCTACGCACTTGAGGACTTGGATTTCCATGGTAACAGGTTCAAGTCGGGACATACCATATACATAGGTGTACCTGGGGCAAATAGGGATCCCGCCGTTACCAGTGAGCCTGACACATTTAACATCAACCGGACAGATATCAAGCACATCTCTTTCGGTTATGGTATTCACTTGTGCATTGGCGCCTCCTTGGCACGAATGGAGGCAAAGGTAGCCATCCAAAAGCTCATTACAAAATACCCTGATTTACGGCTAGTAGACAGTGAAGCTCACTGGGAGCCAAATCCCATTTTTCGCGGCCATGAATATCTTCGAGTGAGCAAAGTCTAGATATTATTTTTGGGTGCCCATCTCACTCTTTTCCTAACTGGCTCCAATCCTTGGCATAACAGCTGGCCCAAAGCGGGAATCGGTAATGACTCAGAAAATACTTATTGTTGACGACGACGAAGGGATATTATCTGCCTTAAAATTATTATTGAAGTCTGAGGGCTTCGCTACCCTGGCAGTAACTAATGCCGATCAGGCAATCACGGCTTTACAACACGATGAATTCAACCTCGTGCTTGCGGATTTAAATTTTTCCTTAGATACAACATCGGGAGAAGAAGGTTTAAAGTTGATTGCAGCAGTTCGGCAGTTGGATGAATCTATTCCTATCGTAGTCATGACCGGCTGGGGAACTATTGAAATTGCAGTATCTGCGATGAAAAATGGTGCCAATGACTTCGTGCAGAAGCCTTGGGATAATAATAGATTAATTACAATTATTAAAAATCAAATAAAAATCTCTTTCATGCAAATTGAGTCGCAAAAGCTCATTCAGCAAAATCAGTTGTTAAAAGAAGAAGTGTATCTTCAGAAAAACATTATTGCTGAAGCTCCAGCAACCAAGGATTTGGTTTCCAAGCTGCAGCAAATCGCCAAAAGTGACGTGAGTGTTTTACTGACCGGTGAGAACGGCACTGGCAAAAGCATGTATGCAAGATATATTCATGATTGTTCCCACCGAAGCGCTTTCCCGTTTATAGCGCTTAACATGGGAGCTATAACAGAAGGCCTATTTGAGAGTGAGATGTTTGGTCATCTTAAAGGAGCATTCACCGACGCCAAATCAACACGAATTGGCAGGTTTGAATTGGCCGACAGGGGAACGTTATTTTTTGATGAAATCGGAAATACGCCTGTCAGCCAACAGGGAAAATTGTTGCGTGTACTTGAGGAAAGCAAGTTTGAAAAGGTTGGCTCCAGTAAAACGCAAACTGTTAATGTTCGAGTGATTTCCGCAACCAACTCAGACCTAAAAAAATCCATAGCCGAGGGGAAATTTCGAACAGACTTAATGTATCGTTTAAATACAATACAAATAGAAATTCCACCCCTGCGAAGTCGTCGCGAAGACATACTTCCATTAACGATGTATTTCCTAGAAAAAATATCCAAAAAATATTCTCAACCAATACCTGAGCTTGATAAAACTGCAGAGTCAGCGCTGCTCGACTATAAATGGCCCGGTAATGTTCGCGAATTAAGCCATGTATTAGAGCGCGCTCACATTCTCAAGCAAGACAATCGTATTTTCCCTGAAGACTTGGGTATAGGTGTCTTGCGTGATCAATTCAGCAATTTTCCCACCGACAAGGGATACGAAAGCGACCTTAGAAAAATAACCGATATAGAATCTGATGTGATAGCAAAACGTTTGGCCTATTTTAGTGGTGATGTATTAAAGGCTTCTGAATCACTTGGTTTAAGCAGGAGCGCACTGTATAGAAGAATTGGTAAAGTGAATGATTAGCCATGGTATTTTCAGGCATACGCTTTATCCGGAACTTTTACTATGAAAAGCAAAATTTCATTTGAAGCTTCCTTGGTCAAGCTGTCCTTGACAGCATCTATACCTCTCTTGGTCATACTGTTGTGGATGATGTACGAACGCCACATATCCATCTGGATCACCCTGATTACAGCCATCAATGGCGGCTTATTAATTATTTATACAAGCTATCAAATTTATAGAAAGTTAACTCACCAGATGTTAAGCATGCAAAACCTGCTTCACTCTCTTGCGCAGGGAGATTACAGCTTCAGGTTGCGCCCTTTATACGACAATGGTGAACTAGGCAAGCTAATAAAGACCATAAATACGTTGTCAAATCGCTTAAGCCAGCAGCGAAGGGAGACTGTTGAGAGTCAGTTGTTGCTCAGTACAATCATCGAACATATTGATGTAGCGATTGTTGCTCTTAATGACGAGAGCATCGTCAGTTTCTACAACGCAGCCGCCAAAAATCTTTTTTTAATTGAACAAGCGGGCTCGCGGTTAACACTGATTGATCCTCTTGCTTTCGTTAACTCACTTCCAGCTGGGCATCATCAGGTTATCGAACTGGCGCTGAGATTCACGCGCGGAAAATACCAGATACACCTTGAGGAATTTCGCGAGGCCGGGCAGCAACATAAATTATTATTCGTGACGGATGTTAATCGCCTGCTTCGCAATGAAGAGCGCAAAGCGTGGCAGAGTCTTGTTCGTGTTATTAGCCATGAAATCAATAATTCACTTTCACCGATTGCATCCATTAGTCAAACATTAAGTCGGCTTATATCGCGGCAAGAAACCCTACTTGAAGATTATGATGATCTAATTGATGGGCTAGCTATAATTACGTCAAGAGCCAATGGTTTAAAGGAGTTTCTCGATGGATATAAACAACTAGCTAAATTTCCGGAGCCACAGCTTCAATGGGTTTTTATAGATAAGCTAATTCGGAAAACTGCTGTGTTATTCAAGGAACAGAATATTATTTTTGATGGTGCATCTGATACTAGGATATGCATTGACCCTGTTAAATTTGAGCAAGTTATGATTAATCTTATAAAGAACGCTGCTGAATCTATGGCTCAGATTAATGTTCTTGGTACTATACAAATTTCATGGACTACAGACGGAACATTGTTTAGGTTAATAATTTGCGATCAAGGTGCCGGCATAAACAATGCTGACAACTTTTTCGTGCCATTCTACAGCACGAAAAAAAACGGAATGGGCATCGGATTAGTATTATGCAGAGAAATTATTGAGGCTCATAATGGAAGACTATCGATTGCCAATAAACTTGATGAGAAAGGCTGCTGCGTGAGCATTGAGCTACCACTATAGCTCTCATGATTTTCACACATCGGCCTCACAATACTTAAATTATTTTTCTATTCGACTAAATTTAAAATGGAAGCAACATGACAAACAAAATAACATTTTCCGTCATTATCCCAACTTACAATCGGCCAGAGTTGTTGACCAGAGCATTGAACAGTATTCGCAGACAATCCGCGCATGGAATTGAAGTTATTGTTGTGAATGATGGCTCACAGAAGTCATATGATAATGTGCTTGGAGAATATGATGATTTAATCGCTCATTATGTTAGCCACTCGACATCCAGAGGAGTATCTTGCGCCAGAAATACCGGTATCAATCTGGCGAATGGCGAATGGCTCATATTTTTGGATGACGATGATGAATTTTATCCTAACTATTTTTTAAAGCTTTCTGAAAAAATAGCGTCTTTGGAAGAAAATAAAGAAACTTTTTTATGGGCCAACGTACGTATCGTCCATTTCGACGAATTCGAAATTGTTAAGGAAGTTGAAGTTATCGATTTTTCAAAAAAAATGAGATCGCACAAGCAAGCTCTTGTTTCCGCCTCTTCAGCAGCTGTCGGTTACGGCTTTGCAGTGCACATTTCGCTCTTTAGACGCTATGGTGGGTTTGATGAATCATTTCAGCAGGGGGAGGATACTGAGTTAATCATCAGATTTTTGAAAAACAATGTCAAACCTGCAGTGGTATCTGCTATTGGCGTTGTCAAATACAACCATCATGCTGGTCGCTTATCTTCATCTAGCACAAGCTATTCCAAAAATGGAATTTACGAACGAATTATTGAATTGCATAAAGATTTCCTAGAAAAAAATAAACTACTATACTCTTCGTTGTTGCAATATTCTGCATACATCCATTATGACAATAGTGAATTTGATCTAGGTAACCGCGCTTTGTTTGCTACCCTAAAGCTTCCGCTGCTCAGTATTATTAATGCTCTTCGATTTGTTTTTTTGCTAAAAGTCAGGCAAGAGAAAATGAACTCTACGTCGAGATAGTTATACATTCAAAACATTGAGCGAGACTGGTAAGTTAACTGAAAGCTGAAGAATATTAAGAAGACGACCACGTGATTTACTAGACGATCTTAACCCCTGAAAATAGCGACCAAGTACAGCCTCTAATTTAAACTTCCTCCGATATAAGGGGTTATGCCATATAGTTTTATTCGGTTGGCAACAAAAAACAATTTTCTTCTTGCGATGAATAACCATGACTATCAACTTTCTTTTTTATGATGTCTATAACATGTGATGCACCATTTGAGCTATTAAGGCGATGTGCCACTTTTAATCGCTCTTCGGGGGGTAGCTCTAAAGCTGTTTTGATTGCAGTAACTATTTGCGCGGCTGTGATTTTTTCCATAGGTACCGGTTGAGGAATTAATCCTGCTTTATGCAACTTATGAGCATGATAAAACTGATCCAGCAATAACGGAACAATAACTTGGCTCACACCTGCTTTTAATGCCCTTGCCATCGTGCCAGACCCTCCATGGTGAACAATTACTCTTACTCTAGGAAACAGTTTTTCGTGAGGAGCATCTTTAATTATTTTCCAATTATCAGGAAGATTAAAATTATCGAGATTACTCCATCCGGACGCAATCAAACAGCGCATATTCAATTCGGTCAGCGCATCAATAAGTATACGCGCCACACGATCAATTCCATGCCCTTGCATGCTGCCAAATCCTATATAGATTGGCGGCTCACCTTGATCAAGCCATTCTTCCAAATCTGGGGCCAATGAAGTTTTATCCGAAAATAAAATAAAATTAGCGAAACTGTGACGTCCCCCCCAAGCGGGGTCCATAGGTAGCAGTTCGGCATCCGCCGCAACTATGAAAGGTGTTTCGTTATAAAATTGCCGGCTAAATTTTGTGGGTGACATACCATGTGCTTGACGTGATAAATTCAAGGCAGAATTAAGCACTGTATTCGCGGCCACTTCATTCCCCCACCAACAAAGTTTATTCAGCCAGGTAGGCAAGGTTTGCAATGGCATCAATGCAGGCGGATGTATCCTAGAGGGGATCATGCAAGTGGAGTAGACGATAGATATGGCAGGTATTTTAAGTAGCTCTGCGACAGACGGGGCTGCAAAGGCCATCCCAGCAAATACCAGTACATCACTGCCATTTGCTGCTTCAGCTAACTCATTAAATTGTTGACTTAGATGGCGGGCAAAAAACTGTTTAACGCCTTTGTAGACAACCCAAGGGTTGCCTGAGATATTATCCGGATGTTCTGCAGCATACTCTTTATAATCAACACCAATGGGTTTAAATTTAATTCCATTTTCTTCAACCCATTTTTTATAATTCGGTGGGGCACATAGAATTGCGTCATGACCTTTCGCCTTGGCCATTATTGCTAAGGCGATCATCGGTTGTACATCACCCCTAGAACCGATTGCACAAAATATGATTTTCATTTCTCTCTCACTTAAAGAACTAGCATTTAAATAATTCACTAGCGGGAAATAAAAGTCAATCTCTTAACGACGAATAACTATAACGATTCACGGCAACGGGAATCACTTCGAAAACATATCTAGGTCACGAATGCCACTCATTGGGAGACAGACATATGATGAATAAATGTCAAGCCTAAATAACTGTGTGAGATAAATTCTCCGTGAATAAAATGCAGCAGCATTAAACACATTTGTAACAATTTGTGTAACCGCGCGAGGCGTTTTGTCGCCTCGTAATGGAGTATTCACGTTCGATGACCTGCCTGGCGGTCTCGTTTAAATTCTGGTGCCTATAGTGTTTATGACTTCCTACTATGCTCATTGAGTAGCTTACGCACGTCCAATAGAATCTGAGAAGTCCACTCCAAATAGACCGTTAGCGCATGGTCGCTAACAGGCTGTATTATTCAGGGCGGATTAACGTCACTTAGTAAATTACTAACTTGATCAGTTTTCGAAAATTTGTGACAGAAAAGAGTTTATGAATCCTAAATGTATTTAAGTATTTATATTAATTTTACACAAACAGGTGCAGAATATTGAGTAATTCGATTTTATCTAAAAGATCTTTTTACATCGCCGATTGTGCGATTGAGGATATAGCTGTAGATCCGCATCCTATGCAGAAAGGCAAGGTAGAAGCTTGGGCCCTTGGGCGAGTGGTTTTAGTATCGGGTGATGTCGAGTTGCATTTTAATTGGGTTGCGCAAGGCGGCAATTCGGCGCAAACCGCTTTTGATTTTGAAGTTCATCTCGACGAAGAAGATCCAGATTTTCAATTGGAAGGTCTGGGTAATTTGTCTGCGGATGAACAACAAAAAACGATTAAGGAGATTTTGGATTTCAACCCATGGCGGGCTGAAATTCTGGAGTGTTTTCCAAAAAACCAGCAGGAACTTGCGGCGTTCAAGTAATTGTTTGGTTTTGATTATGCCGTTAAATTAATTTGCTGTATGACGCCGACTTTTCCACCTTCCGTTAAATAAATTCCCGAGCTTGCCACCTCTCCCAGAGATTTATTTGCGTTGTCTTTAATTTGGAATGGTGATGTTACATGGCCTAAAAATATTGCCCCTATATTTTTATCGCCGAGAGCGACTAGTTGTTGTGATCCGTCTTCGTTAAAACTCCATATGCGTAATTTGTGATAAACGCTGTCAGCTTCGTCGA
>CBHTVU010000057.1:0-19587 GCA_966096785.1 uncultured Gammaproteobacteria bacterium
CAGGATTTACCCAGCTCTTCACACCATTGGTGACGGAATACAAACCGTGTTGCTCGCCGCTGGTGATAAACGCATCGGCGAAATCACCGGTGTGGTTGTGGGTTGCATCAGCGTGGATAAAGCGCGCACTCGCCTTGAAAGTATCCGAGAATTCATAGTTGGCTTGCAGGTTGATATTGGTTGAATCTTCTTTCTCAACCTGACTTTCTGCTTTTGCCGTTACGCGCGGAGCGTAAAGATTAACGTCGTTGCTGGTGATGAAATCCATATTGGCTGTACCGCCAACGGCAACGCCCCGATTGGTTTGTTGGATCGGGCTGATCCAATCCCACTCACTCCAGGCATTGTCCGCGACCACCCCATTGGTGCGGTCGTATTGATCGAGCTTTGTGTAAAACACTTCACCGATTAATTCGAGCTTATCATTAGCTTTGTATTGGAAACTTGCCGATGCACCAGTCCGTTCACGTTCGCTGCTTTTATTAGTAACGCCATAATCGACAGTGCTGAAAACGGAATCCCTGGTGTCGCCATCACCATTGAGGTCTTTGGGTGGTGTAAACCCTGGCCATGCAGCGCCGTCTTCATGCAAACCGCGGAACCACCAATCGCTGAACATGCCGTAGCGGTAATTCGCGAGCGTAGCTTTAGATTGGGACAGGGTAAAAATTGCTCCGAAATCACCATCGTTTAAGCCTGCAAAACCTGAAAATTTTGTGCCGGTCTTGTCGGTGAAAGAACCGTCGGTGCCTTCAGCAGATCCGGCAAAGGTCCAGCCATTTTCGAGATCCAATGGGCGGCGAGTTTTTAGGTTAATCGTACCTGCCACACCGCCGGAAAGTGTCTTGGCTTCAGACGACTTCAATACATCCACACCCGATAATAATTCGGCGGGAATGTCCGAAAAGTTCGGTTGTTGGCTGGTGATCGAGCCAGGGCTCAGGAAGGATTCACCATTCAATTGCGTAGAAACCTGTGGCAAGCCACGCACGTTTACTGTTGAGCCCTCACCGGCGGAGCGGCGAATCTGAATGCCGCTTACACGTTGTAAGGAGTCGGCGATGGTGGTGTCTGGCAGCTTGCCTATATCTTCTGCACTGATGGAATCAACTACCGAAGATGCCTCGCGCTTTATATCCACTGCCCGGGTTAGAGAGCCGCGTATGCCAGTTACGACAATTTCCTCAGCTTCAGGTTGTTGTGCCTGCGCACCCGCGCTCGCAAGAACAAATGCGGCTACACAGGACGATAATATTTTTTTCTTAAAAGTATCGTGGGGGATCATTTGGGGCTCCTGTTCATGTTTTTTATAGAGTTTTGGCCCGTTTATGCGGGTTTAAAAAGATATTGCGAACGCAAACTTTTCTTCACCGAAGCGCTTTAGGTTCTTAAAAAAATGGCGTTCAGCTAGCTCATGGCGCCAGGTAACATAAATGAAACCGATTACATTTTCAATGTAAAAAATGATTCCGCGGGAGCCGATTCAGGATGGAAAGACTATTTTCAATAGCGATTAAAAAATCAAATTTAAATTTAAGCGACAGCGATAAAATTATATGCAATTGATTTTTATATATATTTTATTTTTTGAAATGTTGTTTTACAAGACGGGTGGTGATGACTTTTAAAGTTAATAAACATGGCGTTTTTACTATAAAATTTGATATCGGTTACAAATAAGGTGATTAGGCACATGAACATGAGCACGAATGCGCTGGGTTGCACCTTCACTATAAAATCCCTAAATCATATTTTTGCCAATTCGTTTAGTTATTACTGGAGGAATCCTTAAGCAATTTTCAGTACACTTCAGCGGTATTGCGATCCCCAATCTGGTCTACCTATGAAATCCCTCATTCCTACTAACATCATTACTGGCTTTCTCGGGGTCGGTAAAACCACGGCGATTACGCATCTGCTAAAGCACAAGCCGCAGGAAGAGATATGGTCGGTGTTGGTGAATGAGTTTGGTGAGATCGGTATAGACGGCGCCATGCTAAAAACCGTTAACGCGCATGTTCGCGAAGTACCGGGTGGTTGCATTTGTTGTGTAGCTGGGCTGCCAATGAAAATGGCATTGAATATGATGATCGCGAAAACCAAGCCGGACCGCATCATCATTGAGCCAACCGGGCTGGGGCATCCCGAAGAAATTATTAATACCTTGTTGGGCGAGTACTATAAAGACGTGCTGGATTTACGCGCGACTATTACCTTGGTGGACCCGCGTAAATTGCATGATGACCGCTATACAGACAATGCGAATTTTCAAGATCAAATTGCAGTGGCCGATGTTCTGGTTGCAAATAAGACTGACGAATGTGGCCCTGAAGACAAGCGCGCGTTTGATGAGTTGTTGAATAGCTTTGACGTTCCAAAGCAAGCGCACTTTTGGGTGGCGCACGGTCAACTTGACGCGAGCTGGCTGGATTTTCCGCGAACCAGTCATTCGCTAAAAAATCCGCAGCATCATCAGAAAAATCGTTTGGGTCCGCAGCGTGAATTGTATAACCCAAACATCAATTTACCGGAAAATGAACGCTTTATTCGCCGCGAAAATTCGGCCAATGGTTTTTACAGTTGTGGTTGGCTGTTTCAACCCAATATCCAATTTAATTTCAATCAATTATTTGGATGGTTATCCGGCGCTGATTTTTTACGGGTTAAAGCAGTCATGCATACCAATGAAGGTGTGTACATGTTTAACGCGGAAAATGGTGTGCTGAGCGTCAATCAAATTCCGGTGCAATCAGCGGATGAGATTTTAGATAGTCGCATTGAACTTATCGATGATAAAAAAATTCTGGCTGATGCCAGTGAAGAAGTCTTACTAGCTACGATTATTACTTTTGGTGACCAGTCTTCTTAATGGGCAGGTTGCAAATGAATAAATCTGACGCATGCGGCAGCAATAGTCGGATGTAGCAACTAGACTTAATGGAAAGTGTGTCGGCTTGGTTTAGGCCGGTTTAGATAAATAAAAGAGGGCTTCATCATGTCATTATTGTTAGCAATGGTTGCGATCTGGATATTGATCGCCGTACTCACCTTGCGCCAGGTTGCGCTACCCATTGCCTCTGCATTGGTGGTTGTTTTGTGGCTGGTGCTAGGAACTATGGTGCCCTGTCTTTTAACACCCTGGGCGCTGGTACCGCTGATTTTTGTGATCCTGGTACTGAACGTACCGGGTTTGCGTTGCGCGTTTATTACCAAACCTGTCTTTGGCGTTTTGAAGAAAACCATGCCTAGCATGAGTGTAACCGAGCGTGAGGCTCTTGAAGCGGGTACTACCTGGTGGGAAAAAGATTTATTCAGTGGCAAGCCTGACTGGAACCAGTTTGCTCAAATCGGCTTACCGCAGCTAACGGCTGAAGAACAGTCCTTCTTGGATAATGAAGTGAGCGAGCTTTGCAATATGCTCAATGAATGGGAGATCTACAACTCTCGCAAAGATTTGCCGCCTGAAGCTTGGCAATTCCTCAAAGATAAAGGTTTTTTTGGTCTGATCATCCCGAAGGAATTTGGTGGCCGTGAATTTAGCCATTACGCGCAGAGCCGCGTCATGAGCAAAATCGCCAGCCGTTCCGGAACTGCGGCAGTTACAGCCATGGTTCCAAATTCACTCGGGCCTGGCGAATTGTTGATGAATTACGGTACTGAAGCCCAGAAGAACCAGTGGTTGCCGGGTCTCGCCAATGGTACTGAAATCCCTTGTTTTGGATTGACCGGCCCCGAAGCGGGATCAGATGCCGGATCAATTCCCGATACCGGAATAGTCTGCAATGGCGTTCATAACGGGGAGGAGGTGCTTGGTCTGCGCCTCACCTTTAGCAAGCGTTGGATAACCCTTGCGCCTGTTGCAACCGTCGTAGGCTTGGCTTTTAAGCTGTACGACCCGGAAGGTTTGTTGGGCGATTCCACTAAAAAAGAATACGGTATTACTTGTGCACTTATCCCGGCGAATCACCCGGGGATGGAAATTGGTAAGCGCCATAATCCTGGTTCACCTTTTATGAATGGGCCTGTGTTTGGTACGGATATCTTCATTCCGATTGATTGGATCATCGGCGGCGCTGCTATGGCCGGTAAAGGCTGGCGCATGCTGATTGAATGTTTGGGCGCAGGGCGCGGTGTGTCTCTACCATCGCTCTCTACGGCTAGCGGTGAAATTAATTATCGCCTCGTGGGTGCTTATGCGCGTATCCGTCGGCAATTTAATACAGAGATTGGCAAGTTCGAAGGTGTGCAGGAAGCAACAGCCGATATCGCCGGTACGGCTTACACCCTGGAAGCTTTCCGTCAGTTAGTCACCAAAGGTTTGGAAACGGGTTCGCCTTCTGTAATGACCGCAATGGCGAAATACCATGCCACTGAATTGATGCGTAAATCGGTTGAACACGCTATGGATATAGTAGGTGGCCGCGCTATTCAGCAGGGTCCACGCAACTTCCTTGTGTATTCTTATCACAGTGTACCTGTTGCAATTACGGTAGAAGGTGCAAATATTTTAACGCGTTCGTTGATGATTTTTGGCCAGGGCGCAATGCGTTGTCATCCGTATTTGTTTAATGAAATGCAAGCGATGCAAGATGAAGATCAAGCGCGCGGCATTAAAACCTTCGATAAATTATTTACGGCGCATCTCGGCCATGTATTCAGCAATTTGTTGCGCACTAAACTACTCGGTTTAACACGCGGACATTTCAGTAGCGTGCCCGCCAATGCTGATGATTTCAGTACGCGCTGGTATCAACGAATTAATTTATTAAGTGCGTCCTTCGCCAGTATGTCGGATATAGCTTTGGCGGTATTGGGCGGAAATTTAAAACGTCGCGAGTTGTTGTCTGCGCGTTTGGGTGATATTCACAGTCAATTATTTATTGCCTGTTCAATTTTAAAATATCATTCGGCGCATCCACGTACCCACGCAGAAGATGTGCACGCTGAATTTGCGATCACAAGTGCGCTTAATAAAGCACAACAGGCGTTGATTGAATTTGCGGATAATTTCCCAGTAGGTTGGGTGGCAAAACTGGTCCGTTTCCTGACGTTGCCGTTCGGCAAAATTGTTTTAAAACCAACGGATGATTTAACCCGTGAGTTGGGTGATTTAATGTTGGAAGATAATCCGGTCCGTCAGCAACTTGGTCAATATGTTTTCGTTAGCCATGATCCTGAAGATGCCGCAGGTCGGGTTGAAAGCACTTACCAAATGTTGCTGGCCCTTGGCCCACTTTGGTCTACCTGGTTGAAAAATCAAAACAAGCTCAGCGGAAAAGATATGGCGGAAAAATTACAAGACGCCGTTAGTAAAAACATTATTCAACCGCAAGATGTAAATCGTTTGCTGGAATACGATGCTCGTCGTTACGACTGCATATTAACGGACGCTTTTGATAAGCTGTAAAATAAAGTTTGGAAAGTAAAAATCCCCGAATTATCGGGGATTTTTTTTGTCATTAATTTTCAATGCTGTAATTTTCGATATTTTAATTTCCACTATTTTACATATTTAGCCGCATTATATTGAGCACGCGCTTTTGGGTTCAGGTCGGTAAACGCCTACATTTAAATGTCCAGCATCTTTCAAATTCGCGGCGTGTAGCTGGCTCATAACACCTTTTTGGCAATACAAATAATATTGCGCGCTTTGTTCCAGCGTTGGGAATTTATTATTTAACCCATAAAATGGAATTTTTAAAATACTAACGCCTTCTAATGTAAGTGGATTAATTTCTTCTTCATCGGGGTGGCGAATATCAATCACAATTTGACCTGACATAATATCACCAACAACAGGTACGGATAAATCTTCGTCCAACTCATTAACAATTTCATCGATGTTTTGCGCACGACGTTCGGCAATAGCACGTTCCAAAACAGCCATATCAAAATTAGCTTCTTCTCGCTCAACTTTGTGGAGTTTTGCTTTAGTGGTTGGGTTTACAGAAATCACACCACAATATTCCGGCATTTGTGCAGCAAAAGTTTCGGTGCCGATTTTGCGTGAAATATTAATAATGTCGCCTTTGTCCATGGTGGCGAGCGGGCGCAATACAACCATATCAATTGCGCGATCAATAACATTTAAATTAACAAGCGTTTGACTCGATACTTGCGCAACACTCTCGCCGGTAACGAGGGCAGGAATTTCTAAAGATTCCGCAACCACTTCGGCGGCGCGCAACATCATGCGTTTGAGCGTTACCCCCATATAAGCGTTGTCTACTTTTTCCAAAATTTCTTTTACGACATCTTCAAAAGGAACTGTTACAAATTTAACGCGATGCGAAGCACCGTATTTGTTCCACAAATAATAGGAAACTTCTTTCACGCCAATTTCATGAGCGCGACCACCAAGATTGAAAAAACAATAATGTGCTCGTAACCCACGTTTAATGCAAAGATAGGTTGAAACTGTAGAGTCGAATCCACCGGAAATTAATGAAAGCACCGGGTCTTGTGCACCTAATGGAAACCCTCCCAGGCCTTGGGTTTTATTGGCGATTACAAATAAACGATCCCATTTAATTTCAAGCGGTACCACAATATCGGGGTTACGTAGTTCAACTCCTTTGGCATCAGAGTGATGTAGGAGTCCGCCACCGACATACTGCTCAACCTGCGTGGAGGTAAACTCGTGATTACCATGACGGCGTGCACGCACACAAAACGTTTTTCCTGCGAGCGCATCTTTCCAATGCGGTAAAACTTTTTTGAAAATATCGTCCAAGTCACCAACAGGGTAGGCTTGGATCAGAGAAAAATTTGCGATGCCCGGTGTATGTGCCAGAACTTCGGAAACTTGCGCAATAGTCGCTTCGTCAGCATCCGGTGCAACAATTTCAATCTTCTCCCAATCGCGTTGCACATCTACCTTCACGCCCTTGTCGGCGAGCAACTTGCGCAAGTTGTCGCGTAGCTGCTTTATAAAACGCTTACGTACCGGTGGGCTTTTAATAATGATTTCGGAGAAAACTTTAACAATAAAATGCATGGGTAGACCGTCTGGAAAAATAGAAAAGGCAAGCACACGGCCTGCCCATCAATAAAACGGCATTATACCCCAGGGTGTGCCTTGTGGGTGCCCCAGGTTTATTCCGGTAAAAAACGCGATTTATTGTTTGGAAGTACCTTTATATTCTTCCAGCTTTTCTTGCAGAAGTTTTGCGTCTTTGTATGACGGATATAGATGTAAGAAACGTTCGTAGTAGGGAATGGAGTCCTGAGAGCGTCCCAGCTTAACCATAAGATCACCCAAATTGAGATAGACCGGCGTGCGCTTGGGGTCGAGCTCAAGGGTTCTGTAATACCATTTCAGCGCCTCATCATTTTCATTGAGCTGATCCAGCATGTAAGCGTAATTGTTAAGCAACATGGGGTTGTAAGGGTTCAGCCGTACGGCTTCTGCTAGATCACGTTTGGCTTCAAGATATTTTTTAGCTTTGAAAAATTCCAGCGCAGAACTATTTAGCTGATTAGCTTTTAATTTACGATCAACGGTAACCGGTGCCGATGATGACTTAGAAGATTCAACCTTGGCTTGCTCGATCTTGATCGCAGTAGCCGATGTATTGGTCTCTGTTGCTACTCTGGAGCTTGTGGCAACTTCTCCTTTGCGTTCCTTTTCCAAGGCGACTTCCAACTCCAACCGACGCTTCATATTAGCGGTAGTATTTTGTCGTAGAGAATTAATTTCATCTTCAACACGTTTGGATTCGTCCACTAATTTCTGATTGATTTCGGCTACTGCATTACCCTGAACTTTAAATACAAAGTCGCCACCCTCGCTTCCGATTAAGTTTCCAAACGCAGGTGTTTGATCAGAGTAGCTTGCGACTACAGGTGCAACATAAGTGCCCAATTCCGAAGCTGTTACGTATCCGTTATTATCGGTATCGGCCAAACCTTCAAGTGCTTGTAAAAAGGTCCAGGTGAAAATTGAATGTCCCCCGGGGCCACCATCGGCGACTTGCTGATCGGCACCGCCAGCAGTGAGTATTTGGCGCGCACGGCGGCCAGTAATTTGTTGAATATAATTTACGGATTGTCCGATGCTCACACCCGCACGTGTTAATGCCAAACCGCTGTAACAACTGTCCATTACAAAATACACATGCTTGGCGGGAATCAATGCAGAAAAATCATTCAATTGCGTCATACTAATACCACGATTCTGAAATTTTTCTGCATCGGCATCCACAGGAATAATATAGCCTAGAGATTTACCTCCAGGCATTTCGCGGGTGGCGCCGTGACCTGCGTAAAACACAAAAACGCGATCATTTTCTTTAACGGTTTTTAGATCAGCTAATTGATAGCCCAAGACTTCAGTAATACGTTCAGAGGTCGCATCTTTATCAAGCAAGGTAATAATATTTTCTTTGGCAAAACCGAGTTTGTTACTCAAATGCTCGGCAACTGATTGCGCATCGTTTACCGCGTACTGCAGTTTTGGCCAGGATTGATAATTGTTAATGCCAATTACAACGGCCCAACTTTTTCCATAAACATCTGTAGGAGCAGCTTGAACTCTTGGTACACCGCTGGAGTTTTCACTAAAGCTACGGCCATCCAATGTGACTACACGATAGCCTTGCTCGGCAAGCGCCGCTAAAATATTTGGTAATGCCAGTACGCTTTGTTTATGTATATCGTGAAATAACAAAATACCCTTTTTAGTTTTGCTCAATTCAATCATTGTTCGATCAGCGATAGATTCAGGAATGGGATCAGCCCAATCCATGGAGTCCACATTCCACATGACGGAAACCATTCCATCTTTGGCAGCAAGCGCATCTAACTCTTTATCGCGGGAACCATAAGGGGGACGAAACAAACTGTTGGCTTGGCCTTTATTTTTATTAATGAGCAAATTGGTTTTAGTGAGTTCATCTGCTCGCCCATTTTGATCAAGTTTGGTGAGAATTGCATGGCTATAGCTGTGATTAGCCAGCACGTGTCCCTCGGAAATAATGCGTTTTACAATTATGTCATTACGCGTTGTAGTAACTTCTTTGCCATTGCTATCGCCGAGATTTTTACCCAAGCTAAAGAAATAGCCATGCACATCATATTGTTTGAGAATATCGAGAATTAAAGGTGTGTTGCGCGCATGTGGACCGTCATCAAAAGTCAACACCACAGTTTTTTCAGGGAGGTTATTCCCCCAAATAATTTTTGGTGCTTGATCAACAAGTGCATCGGGTTGTGTTTTGGTATTATTTTCGCCGCGGGTCATGTAGCGAAATAAATGTGATTGTTCTTTTGCGTAGGTTTGCTGCAATTCCTGAATGGTGAATTTGCTGTTCAGAAAATTAAGATAGTCCTCCCAGCTTTCAAATGCGTCGCCGCGTTTTAAACCTTCTACCAACTTGCCGTAGTCCGCGCGATAGCGCTGCAAAACTGCTTTAAAATATTTTAACGATAAATCAAATTTTGCTATTTCGGTTGCAGGTAAATCACGTTCCTTTTCAATGGCCTCCAGCTCATCGTACAGATCACTAAACGCAAGCAGATCTGCTGGATGAGGTTTCACCTGTTCGCTGTAGTGAATCAGTGCTTTGCTGGTTGTGGTCAGAACCTGCTTATTGTTGCTTGGCGATTCAGCACCACTCAGCAATTGTTCGATTAACTCCTGTTTAACTACGTAGGCATTGCGTGCGGAAAATACATTGTCGGCAAGCGGATCATTGGAGTTGCCTTTTGCTAATAAAAGCACCATGGCTCGGTGCGCCTCCAGAATTTGCTCCAATACGACTTTCTCGTTAGTCTCGCCTGCATGGCAATTCAAACAGCTGAAGATAGCAACCGCGAAAAATATTTTTTTTATCATCTTGTCTAGCATGTCCTTAAGCAATGGAACGCAGCTTTATTAAGCACAGCGTCAAGGATTTCTGCGTACATAGAGGCAGGTGCCACATTATTAAAGCAGCGCGGCTTGCAAAAGCAAATCCTTTAAAAATTTGGGCTCTCGCCCCGCTTAGTTCAATTCCCATTTTCTCGTTTTCGTTGAAATCTGTCGCCAGGTAAACGCAATCAAATTTTGATGTTGGACCAGGTTTATGGTGAAGGCTAAAAAACTTTAGCTTAAGCTTTCCTTTAAGCCTCAGTCACATCGTCTGTATGGCCTTACTGATCGCAAGGACAGCCTTTTACATATGGAGCAAAATAGCATTTGCACCAATACATTGCGTATGCACACTATTATGCACTGTATTGGTGCTTTATTGAGATTATCGTTTTTTACCATGCCTTATTTTTAAAGACCTGTTGCTATTTTCGGTGGATGGCATATATTTTGCCCCTTTTCGATCACCCTAATCTCGCCCGCTTGCCCCCGCTTTAAAAAGAGCAGGATGAGCAGAGGATGAAGCGGGAAAATTTCACTGACCTAGCTCATATTAAAGCTATAAAACACCCCTTGGAGGCATTCAATGTCTAAGACTTTAGACCTGATTAAAGAACATGAAGCGCGCTGGATTGACCTGCGCTTCACCGATTTCCGTGGTAAAGAACAACACGTTACTTTCCCATCTCATGTTGTAAACGACAGTTTCTTCGTTGAGGGCAAAATGTTCGATGGTTCTTCAATCGCTGGTTGGAAAGGCATCAATGACTCTGACATGATTTTGTTGCCAGATGACTCTACTGCTGTTTTAGACCCTTTCTACGACGAAGCTACTATCAATATCCGTTGTAACATCGTTGAGCCAGCCACTGGCCAAGGTTACGACCGCGATCCACGCTCAATCGGCTTGCGTGCTGAAGAGTACTTGAAATCAACGGGTTTGGGCGACAAAGCGTTGTTTGGTCCAGAGCCAGAATTCTTCATTTTCGACAGCGTTCACTACAACAGCTCAATGGGTAGCGCTTTCTACAAAATCAAATCTGAAGAAGCTGCATGGTCGTCAGGTGATGATGTTGAAGGTAAGCACGGTCACGCTCCACGTATCAAAGGCGGTTACTTCCCGGTTGCTCCAGTAGACTCACTGCACGATATCCGTGGCGCTATGTGTAACGCTATGGAAGCTATGGGCCTGGAAATTGAAATCCATCACCATGAAGTAGCAAACGCTGGCCAATGTGAAATCGGCGTAGGCGCTAACACTCTGGTTAAGAAAGCGGACGAAGTACAAATCCTCAAGTACTGCATCCATAACGTTGCTCACCAGTACGGTAAAACAGCTACCTTTATGCCTAAGCCATTAATCGGCGATAACGGTTCAGGTATGCACGTTCACCAGTCTTTCTCTTTGAATGGCAAAAACCAATTCGCGGGTGACGCTTACGCTGGTTTGTCTGAAACTGCCCTGTACTATATTGGCGGTATCATCAAGCACGCTAAAGCATTGAATGCTTTCTGTAACGCTTCTACCAACTCTTACAAGCGTTTGGTTCCAGGCTTTGAAGCTCCAGTAATGTTGGCTTACTCTGCACGTAACCGTTCTGCTTCTATCCGTATTCCTTACACCATTGGTGAGAAAGCAAAACGTATTGAGACTCGCTTCCCTGATCCAACTGCTAACCCATACTTGTGCTTCGCGTCATTGTTGATGGCAGGTATTGATGGTATTCAGAACAAGATTCACCCGGGTGAAGCAGCTACCAAAGACTTGTACGACCTTGAGCCGGAAGAAGAAGCTGAGATTCCACAAGTATGTGCATCTTTGGAAGAAGCTTTGGCTCACCTGGAAGCTGATCACGAGTTCTTATTGAAAGGCGGCGTGTTCTCTAAAGACTTCATCGATGCTTACATCGAACTAAAGAAAGGCGAGATCCAACGCGTTAACATGACTCCGCACCCAGTAGAATTCGAACTCTACTACAGCGTGTAATCAGCGAGAGCTGATAAGGGTTGTGGCCGCTCACGCATCCATGCGTACGCGGCATAGAGCACATCCCGTGTATAAAAAAGGCCGCATCTTTTAGGTGCGGCCTTTTTCTTTGTGCGAATGACGAGTAATCTTTAGCGAACACCCTCAATGGAATCTTCACCATGCATCGCACTATTTACGTTGTTATCAGCTTGGTATTTGGAATGTTCATCAGCGTTATATCAAACGCCGAGGTTTATAAGATGGTCGATAAAAATGGCCGTGTAACCTATACCGATGTTCCACCTGAAAATAGCACTGCCAAGCCGGTCGAATTGAAAAGTATAAATAGCATCCCGGCGCCACCATCAATTCCTATTGAGTCAAGCCCACCCGTAGCCCAAGCCTCTGCAGAATATCGTGTAGATATACTTGCACCAGAAAATGGCAAGACTTTGATGGCTAACGAGCGTTCCGTTGAAGTCTCCGTAGCGGTCAATCAGGCTCTGCAAAATGGAACCAGGCTTGCCTATAAAGTTGACGGAAATACCGTTTACACAGGCACCGAATTGACTTATACGATTGTCGAACCGCCGCGCGGTGAGCATGTGTTGACTGTGGATGTCGAGACTGATAACGGTAAAAGTCTTGCCCAATCAAATGCAATCACTTTGCTGGTTATGCGCCCTTCGGTTAAGCAAAATGTTGCACCTGTGCCCAGGAAATAAACGCTAGCACCAAAATGATGCAATTTTAATTTGGGGTCACAATAGGAGTTCGCTCAAACGCCCCAACTTCTGGCTTGCCACCAGTTGGTTTGCTTCTTGCATTAATGCACCTGCACCTTCCCAAGGCATTTTGGAGTTTGAAGCGCTTGACTGAACGCGATATTTATAAGCCTCTGCTAGATAGCTTAAGCACGGCCATAGTTCTGGTTGATAGTGGCCTTCTGTTGATTCACATGAATCCGGCAGCCGAAGCCTTATTGGCTATGAGTTGCGAGACAAACCGTGGTGAGCCAATCACTTACTTCTTTTTCGAAACGGAAGAAACCGAAAAGCAGCTTAAGCTTGCCTCCAGTAAGGCCAATCACTACACCAAGCGTCACGCAGAATGGCGACTATTGCATGGCACTACCATCACCGTGGACTACACGGTCACACCCTTCGGTGAACAAGAAGGTTTGATTATTGAGATCCAACCTATAGATCGCCTGCTGCGCATCAGTAGGGATGAGATGGTTACTACCTCCCACGAAACTACTCGCAATCTTATTCGCGGTATGGCCCATGAGATCAAAAATCCCTTGGGCGGTATTCGCGGTGCAGCGCAACTATTGGCGCGCGAACTTCCGCATTCCAACCTTACTGAATACACCAATATCATCATTGATGAGGTCGACCGCCTGCGTAATCTGGTAGATCGTATGCTGGGACCTAACCAATTACCGAAATGGGCGGCATTAAATATTCATGAAGTGCTTGAACGCGTTGCGTCCATTATCAAGGCGGAAAGTAACGACGTTATCAAGTTGGTGCGGGATTATGACCCCAGTATTCCTAATATTCTGGGCGACAAAGAACTCCTTATACAGGCGTGCTTGAATATTCTTCGCAATGCTATGCAGGCGCTATTGGAAGCAGGCATGACTAACGGCGTTATCCAGCTGCGCACGCGAATCCAACGTCAATATACTATTGGTCGCAAACATCACCCGCTTGTGTGTCGTATTGATATTGTCGACAACGGCCCTGGTATAGCAGCGGACATGATTGAAAATATTTTCTATCCCATGATTACCGGTCGTGCAGAAGGTACGGGCTTAGGCTTAACGATTTCGCAACATCTTATTCATCAACACAACGGCCTCATCGAGTGCCACAGCGAGCCGGGCAAAACCCGTTTCTCGCTCTACTTACCAATGGAAGCGTAACATGCAGAAGTCTAATAAGGTCTGGATCATCGATGATGATCGCTCAATTCGCTGGGTGCTGGAAAAAGCCTTGCAGTCGGCGAATATAGATACACGTGTTTTTGATTCGGGCGATAGCGCCCTGAGTCAGCTAAATCGCGATACACCAGACGCGATCATTAGCGATATACGCATGCCCGGAACCGACGGGTTGGTGTTGCTGAGCAATCTCCACAACACCCATCCGCACATCCCAATTATCATTATGACCGCGCATTCTGATCTGGATAGTGCAGTTGCGGCTTATCAGGGTGGGGCGTTTGAATATCTGCCAAAGCCATTTGATGTAGACGATGCCGTGGCTGTGACGCAGCGGGCGCTTGCTCATGCACAAGAGCAAAAAAATGACGCTCCTGTGGCGGCCGAGATCGATGCCAACACCGAAATCATCGGCGAGGCTCCGGCCATGCAAGAGGTTTTCCGTGCAATTGGACGTTTATCTCAATCCAACATTACTGTGCTCATTAATGGTCAATCCGGTACCGGGAAAGAATTGGTTGCCCGTGCGTTGCATCGTCATAGTCCCCGTCGCAATGAACCTTTTATTGCACTTAATATGGCGGCGATTCCGAAAGATTTAATGGAATCAGAGCTCTTTGGTCACGAGAAGGGCGCTTTCACCGGCGCAGCTGCTCAACGTCAAGGTCGATTTGAACAAGCCAATGGTGGTTCTTTGTTCCTTGATGAAATTGGCGATATGCCCGCTGAGACCCAAACCCGTTTGCTGCGTGTACTTGCGGACGGCGAGTTTTACCGCGTCGGTGGGCATACACCGGTGAAAGTGGATGTACGCATCATCGCCGCTACGCATCAAAACCTTGAAACACTGGTTGCGGATAATCGCTTCCGTGAAGACTTGTTTCATCGGCTCAATGTCATTCGCATCCATATTCCGAAGCTTGCCAATCGTCGCGAAGACATCCCCAAATTAGCGCGTTTCTTCCTTCATAAAGCTGCTACAGAATTGAATGTCGATACCAAAGTGTTATTGCCGGAAACCGAAGATTATTTCTGTGGTTTGCAATGGCCTGGAAATGTCCGGCAACTTGAAAATACCTGCCGCTGGATCACAGTAATGGCCTCTGGCCGTGAAGTACATGTTGAGGATTTGCCGCCAGAGTTGCTTGAGCACAAGGAAGGTAGCGCTCCCGCCGACGATTGGGAGCGTGCATTGCGTCATTGGGCAGATCAATCGCTCGCCAAAGGTCAGCATCAGTTGCTTAGCGAAGCTGTTCCAACTTTTGAGCGCGCACTTATTGAAACCGCTCTTAAATACACTGCCGGGCGTAAACGCGACGCTGCCAATTTACTGGGTTGGGGGCGCAACACTTTGACTCGCAAGTTAAAAGATCTCGGTATGGCAGGAGGAAATGACGAAGATTAATGCAAATGTCTTGCGCGATTTGTCGCGCAAGACACCCCACCCCCCTCGCTGCTTAACCCTTCTTTCCCCTTCAGCTCCAGCTTCTAAGAACTCGATACGATTCTTTACTCTATTTACCACACAATTGGAAATAGGCATCTATACTCAAAAAACGCAACTTGGAAGTCGCTCACTTAGAAATTGTTTTAGCACAAGCAGCCGCTAAAGCTTGGAGGGTACAAGCCGTTAACTTGTGCACAGCCTGGAAAATGTTACGTATGTCGGGGGACACGATGGTTCAAAAATCCTTATTAACCAAACTCATGGCGGTTTTAACTTTTGCCATGATTGCTATTTCCGTTGTGGTCGCCGTAGTGAACTATCAAGTTG
This sequence comes from uncultured Gammaproteobacteria bacterium, assembly GCA_966096785.1. Lineage (GTDB taxonomy): Bacteria > Pseudomonadota > Gammaproteobacteria > Pseudomonadales > Cellvibrionaceae > Cellvibrio. The sequence goes on from CBHTVU010000057.1 coordinate 15,542, forward strand.
CGACCAGTAAATTGGAAAGTAATTTTGACGCTGATAAACAAGCGATGATTGAGCTGACCAATTCATCTATTAAAGAAGCTGTTTTTGCATACGACTTCGATCAAGTGCAAGCAATTGTAAAATCACTTGTGAACACTGATTTAATTACTGCTGTTACCGTTGTGGACCATAGAGGCCAAGAGCTCGCAAAAGCACAGGATGATGATCGTAGTGAGGACCAGATTACTTCAAAAGGTGTAGAAATTCTTTATAACAACAGCAAAATTGGCAGTTATAACATCACTTTTTCCAAACGCGATATGCAGTCAACTTTACATACGCAATCTATTAATAACATAGTTGTTGTTGCATTTTTATTAGCAGCGAGTTTGTTAGTTGTTTATTTTCTCACTCAAAAACTTGTTCTCAATCCGGTTGCTGAAGTTACCCGTTCCTTATCCAGTATTGCCGATGGGGGTGGTGATTTAACCAGAAGACTTTCTACAGACAGTCGCGACGAAATTGCAGCGCTTGCACATAATTTTAATCGTGTACTTGAGCATATCGCTCATATTATTCGTAACGTAGTGAATGTGAACGAAAAAGTTCGCCAAAATGTTTCTACTATGTCCCACGCTACAGAAAGCACTGTAAATTCAACCTCACAACAATTGCGTGAAATTGAATTGGTTGCTACCGCTGTTGAAGAATTGTCTGCATCGGCCAATGAAATTGCACGTCATGCGGGTGATACCGCTGAACGCACTAATGCCACGAGCGTACTGGCAGAGCAGGGCAATGAAATTGTTAATAGCTCATTAGAAAACGTAAATCGGTTGACGAATCAAATCGAATCAACTGCACAAAAAATACAGGTTTTGAAAAATAATTCGGTCAATATAGGTTCGGTGATGGAAGTTATTCGTACCATTGCAGAACAAACTAACTTACTTGCACTTAACGCTGCCATCGAAGCAGCGCGTGCAGGTGAACAGGGTCGTGGTTTTGCTGTGGTTGCGGATGAAGTGCGTTCACTTGCGCAAAAAACCCGTTCATCTACAGAAGAAATTGAATCCATTATCGTGCAATTACAACGCGCTGCAGATGAAGCTCACCAAGCTATGAACACCAGCACAGCAGCAGCGCGCGATACCATTGAAACTGCATCAAAAGTTGGTGGCGCACTTGATAAGATTCGTTCGAATATTAGTGTGATCAACGATATGAATCACCAAATTGCTACGGCGTCGCATCAACAAAGCTCGGTAGCAAATGAAGTGAGTAAAAACGTCACGGCTATTCATGCGCTCTCAGAAAAAGTTTCCGAGAACGCACACATCGTTAATCAAAGTGGAAGCCAGCTCAGTCAGGAAAGTGCTGAACTGCAAAAAGAGTTGAACAGCTTTAAATTGTAATTTTTAACCTAGCGATTTCAGGCTCCTTCGGGAGCCTTTTTTATTTGGACAATAGGGATATTTTTGTTCTCGCGATATTTCGTGCGGTGATTTGAATAGGGAGAGCTCGCATAAGTTGCAGGAGTTAATTACTCCGGGGTTGTTAAAACTGAGTTCGGTTCTGTATAGTATTTTGGAAAGCTTTTTAAATTTTAATCCTTTTCGAAGATGGATTATCTTCCTCGTGAGATATTAATGAAAAAACGTAGACCCATAGTGATTGCTAACTGGAAACTGAATGGCGGCATTGATCTGATTTGCACTTCCGTCGCTTCGTTTATTGGCAAACATTTTGAGGCTGATATAGCTATATGTCCGCCATACATTTATATGCGCGATATGCTTACTTTCTTGCAGTACTCGGAATTAAAAATCGGTAGCCAAAATGTGAGCCGCTATGACTCGGGTGCTTATACAGGCGAAACATCTGCGCAAATGTTGAAGGAAGCCGGTTGCTCTCTTTGCATTATTGGGCACTCGGAACGACGCGCTATGTTTGCAGAAACAAATATTGGTTGTCAGGTGAAAGTACAGACCTCACTCAATCATGGATTATTGCCGGTTCTCTGTATTGGCGAAACTCAAGAGGAGCGTTCGGCAAATATAACCACGTCGGTTTTATTAACTCAGTTAAGCGAGGGCTTGGAAACTATCGAGCTTGCGGGTAAAGATATTTGTATCGCCTATGAACCCGTATGGGCTATAGGTACGGGTTTAGCGGCGACACCGGAAATGGTACAAGAAGTTCATGGATTTATTCGTACACAATTAACTCGTTTGTATAACGAAGAAATTGCTAGTCGTGTACGAATTGTTTACGGGGGTAGTGTGAATAAAAAAAATGCCGTTGATTTGCTTAAACAGGAAGATATTGATGGCTTATTAGTGGGTGGCGCTAGTTTGGACCCGGGCCATTTTCTAGCGATTTGTGAGCAAGCATCTGAGCAAGCCAAAATATTAGGTGCTACGCAGTAGCATTCGGTTTATTGGTCACCCGTATTCATTAATTGAAAAATGCTAAATGTCATCACCATTTTAAATATCGCTCGGTTGCCAATCACCCAAAATTTTATGTTTCGTGTAAAGCTCGACCTCGCTATCTGATAATACGCGACGTTTGTCATTAATAGTTGCGCCGGGGCCTTTGCTTTTATATTCAAAAAAACGTGCGCTCTCTGGTAAAAAATCTTTACGAGTTCCATCCTTTTGCATTCCTTTCATAGAGTACCAACCCGTGTTAGAAATGTGCGAATCCATCCAGGTGTTAATAAACACAGACTTTCCGATTGCGTTGGGGTCTGCATAACGGCCATCGGAAAAATTAATGGTGGGATGCCAGGGTCTGCCTAAAGCAACAGAATTATCCGGTACGGTTTTATCGCGAGTTAGTTTGCAATTTAAAAAAGTCAAACCGTAAGTAGAACTTACCTGGGTAGAAGGTGCTGTTATAAAACCGTGAGGGTCTTTGGTCTTTCCTCGAGCCAGGGTTTTAAATTCGGAATTTGTAAAAAAGGCGTTGCCATTACCAAATATGTAATCAACATTCCCGGCTATAAAAACTTTCTCAAACCAACTCCGACCCGAATTTACAAACAAGCTATCCTGATAACCGAGAATGGATAAGTTACGAATGATTATTCTGTCACTGGGCGCATCGAGAGAAAGTGCAACTGCCTGCGAGTCTTTAATGCGCGCGGGATTTTCATCAGCCAATCTATCATTCGCCAGATAATCAAAACTATTTTCTATCGTCAGGTTTTCAATAACAATATCTTTAGCTTGAATGTTAAGCGTAGCGCTACCAGAGGTGGTCAGAAATTTTCCATCGGCGCCAATTTTCCCCGCGTAATCATTAAACACTATGCGAGTGTTATTAACTCCAGCACCTTTTAGCTGCACGTTATTTTTTGTGATAAATAATTTTTCAACATAAATTCCAGGCGCAATGTAAATACGGAATGGTGTTGAGGGTGTTTCTGGTGCAGCGTTTATGGCTTCTTGAATAGTTGAATAAATGGGTAAGTTTGTCAGCCTTTTTTCGGAATTTTTAATTTTCTCAAAGTTTCCGACAACCGCATCGAACTGTTTTGCATTGTTTGATATTGAATTGCAGGAAGCTTGAAGGCAGCACAGTGAAAACAATGAAAATAAAATAAATAATTTTTTCACGAATTTCCGCTCTGCTTTGGTAAGTGTAGGGAGAGCGACTTACAAAAGTGCTAAGTCGTTATAGAAGCGTAAGTCACTCACATAATAATTAGCTCTTAAAGGATTGTCTGATGGATGAGAGAACACCCTCAGAGTAGAATTTTTCCAGCCAGTTGATTGTTGTTGTCACAAACCTTTGCTCGTGAATTAAATCCGGGCCAAAAATGCTGCTCACTCCCACAATCGCTTTAACTTTATCTGAAATATTTGTCGCGTTAATGTCACATAGTGAACGCAATTCGGCGGCATGAGGATCAGAAACCTCTATGGGGTTGCCCTTTTCGTCAGTGCCGGAAATATAACGAATCCATGCGGCCACACCCAGGCAGATGATATCTATATTGCCCTGAGCTGCTAATTGTTCGCGCAAAGTCTCCAATAAACGCTGTGGTAATTTTTGCGATC
>CBHTVU010000058.1:0-19369 GCA_966096785.1 uncultured Gammaproteobacteria bacterium
ATGTCATCGTCTTCGTTGTCGTCGTCGAGCCAATCATCCATATCTATATCCACGTCTACATCGACCTCTTCATCGTCATCGTCTGCAGTGGGAACAAAATCGGCAAAAGTATCGGGTACTGTTTACCTGAAGGACACGAATAATGTTGATTTGGATCTGGATTCACCGGAATCGGTCAAGGTTAACCTGTCCTTATTGGATGGTCAGGGAAATGTCCTGGTAGAAACTTCTCCAAAATTAATCGACCCCCAAGGGTTGTCAGCTGACAAGGGCGTGCCTTTTGCCGCAGAGATTTCGGGCGCAAATCCAGCAACAATTGTGATCAATGTGTCTACCGACGGTTATAGCGATTATTCACGTCGCGTTGAATTTGAGTCTGATGTTAGTTTCACCGCGAGCCTAAAAAAGCTGCAGGAATTAACCATCGCAGCTACGCAGGTAACTTCCATTTCCGGTAAGGCGGTGGAAGGTTTCAACGTGAGCGTCAACAACTCAAATGGAAATGAACAAATTATTGAGGGTGATGCTGGTGGTATTGCCGATCTCAGTGTTTCCATTCCTCAATCAGCACTTCCCAGTGGTACTTCCAGTGTTGATGTAAGTATGCAGGCGTTTAATCCTAATAAGCCTGACGAAGCGCAAAATTTTCCTGGTGCTTATGAAGATAGTACTGGCAATAAATTACTTTCGGTTGCCTTTAACTATACAGATGTAAAAACAGATGGCGGCTTAAGCTTGCAAAAAATTGCGCAAGATACGCGCGATGCTCGTCTGATTGCACAAAAGAAATCGGGCAAAGCAATTTCCCCCATGCAATTTGCTAAACAAAATTCACAAAAAGCCGGTGTAGATTTAGAGCCAGTTATTATCAATCGCAAAATTCCTGAAGAAAGTTGCCCATCCTTATCGACACTGGGCGATGCGAATCCCACTCAAGAGGGATTCCAGGTGCCGGTGTACACCTATAATCCTAATAATGGCTTATGGGATTTATTAGGCTACGGCACTCTTTTTGATGAAGTTGGAAATTTAGTTCCGGCAGATCAAAAAACCTTTGCTTGTGCAACTACTGCCTATGTACTTGAAATTGAAGCAACCAATGAAATTTTCCTGAGTAATTGGTGGAACTTGGATTACCCATTGGTTTTCAATCAGCCGGTGAAATTATGTGCTGATCTTGCATTGAGGGATGAAGGCGATAGACCTATCGTTGGAAGCCAGTTGTTCCTTGAAGATGATGATGCAGTGATTAGTTTCTCGCGAGAAAATTTTGTGTCAGATGCTGATGGTCACGTGCATATTGAAGTTATATCTTTCGATGGTGGGACTGATTTAACGGCAACTGCACATGTTTATAATTCTTCCTTTTATTCTGCCTACTCAGAAGTACCTGTTACATTATCTACAACCTGCAACATGAGTAAGCCGCCAGTCGTGGTGCCTTTATCCATTCCTGAAATGTGTAAACTGGATGGGCGCGTAGTCAATGCAGACGGCGTACCCTTAGCGAAGCATTATATTATCGCGGCAGATTTTGAAGGCGAAGGTGCGGTAATTCCAGGCTTCGGTTTAACCAATGCAGATGGTCGTTACGACCTGTCGGTACAATGTAAGCAAAAATATCAAGTGATTGATTGGTATTCCTATATTTTTAACTACACTAACTCGCCTAATTTACCGAACAGTTTTGAAGCAAATGTGAATGGCAGTGTAGATCTTTCAGAAGTCTCAGATAACAGTACAACTGTTTCAATGAAAGATCTGGTGGTTTCATCCAAGCCTATAGGTTATGTCGCACCAACGGAAGACTCGGTAACCCAGATAAGTTTGATAGTTTATTATGTTGGGGCCGATTTCCCCTTAACCTACAATTTTGCAGTGAGAGATAAAAATTCAACAGTACTTCGCGAATATTCCGGTACTGTGAATAAATCCGATTTTATTGTGGATGATGAGGTTGGATTTGGTTATGCCGAAATTAAAATTAATCACAACCTGACTGAAGAGCAAATAGAAGATATTACTGGTTATTCAGCGGTTGGCGAGATTAAAGATTCAAAAGGAGGTACAGGTCAAATCTATAGTGTTTATCTTGGAGATGATGATGCTAACTAGCATCTAGTAGGGATAAATAAAAAATGCGCGCTAAAAAGCGCGCATTTTTTTGAGTTATTTAAAAATTAATTAAAAAACTGTTTCTTCAATTCAGCGTGCTGTTCAGCTTTTAGTCGAGGCCCGAATTGGGAAACGACTTTGGCAGCGGCAAGGCTCGCAAAATCTCCGGCCGTTTTGTAACTCTTGCCTTGCGCTAATGCATACAAAAATGCACCTGCAAACATATCGCCTGCACCGTTTGTATCAACAGCGTTAATTTTGTGGCCAGCAATTTGGATAAATTCATTTCCATCAAACAGCAGCGCGCCCTGGCTGCCACGAGTAATGACAAAATGTTTGGTGAATTTTTTTAAAGCTTCTGCAGCAGCGTCGATGCTATTGGTTTGGGTAAAACCCAGCGCTTCATCACTATTGCAAAATAAAAGGTCTACGCCATCACCAATCATTTCCACTAAACCGTCACGGAAAAATTGCACCATAGCTGGATCAGATAAACTCAATGCAGTGCGCGTGCCATTTGCTTTGGCATGTTTGCGTAGTTCGATAGCTGCCGCACGGCCACTGGGGGATGTAACGAGATAACCTTCGATATAGGCAAACTCGGATTGCGCAATAGCATCAAAGTCCAACTCTTGGGTTGATACGGTTTCGCTAATACCCAGGAAGGTATTCATGGTGCGCTCAGCGTCAGGTGTAATCATGACCAGGCATTTACCCGTTGTGCCGTTTGGTAAGGCGATATGTTCAGGGTAATGAACGCCAGCAGCTTTAATATCCCTGACGTAGAAGTTTCCATTCTCGTCATCGGCAACTTTGGATGAATAGACATTGTTACAGCCAAAGTAGCTGGCGGCGATAATAGTATTTGCCGCTGAACCGCCGCTGGCTTTGTGAGAGGCGACTAAATGATTGTCCAGGTATTGGATAAGTTCGCGTTGGCGCGCTTCATCCACTAAAGTCATAACACCTTTGTCGACCTTCATTGCGGCGAGATCGGCATCAGTCACGGTAATTTCGGTGTCGACCAAGGCATTGCCGATGCCATAGATGTGATATTGCTTGCTCATGGTTAAACCTTAATGGATTAGAGTGTGATCAATTTGTTCGGTGGGCATTATGCTAAAAAGGTTTCACTCGATAAAGCTTTATCTAACCCGTAAAATGCCCGCTATTTATATTTAACCTGTTTTCTGTCTTGATCCTGTTTCATATTGTTTCCTATTTTGGATGTAATTGATGACCAAACGTCGTTTTCTAAGTCGCTCGAAAAAAACTTCTGGTAACAGGTCCTTCCATATTCCTTGGATGTTGGTGTTTTGGGTGTTTCTCGGTTTGGTATTACTCACTTCCCTGATTCTGGGTATTTGGAGTATTTATCTCGATAAAATTGTGCGCGAGAAATTTGAGGGCAAAAAATGGTCGTTGCCGTCACGCGTCTATTCCCGCCCCCTGGAACTCTACGAAGGCTTACCTCTCACACCGGTTCTTTTTGAAAAAGAGTTGGAGGCATTGGGATATCGCACCTCACCCACAGTGACTTCCTCGGGTCAGGTTTCTCGCCGGGCAGCAAGTAGCCAGGAAGTCACCTATGAGGTTTTAACACGTGGGTTTGATTTTTGGGACAAGCGTGAAGAACCACAAAAATTTACCGTGCGTATAGATGAAGGCAAAATTGCATCCTTGATGGACCCCAAGGGTATTGCACTACCTTTGGTGCGCATGGAACCTGAAGAAATTGGTGGAATATATCCCAATAATATTGAGGATCGCGTGTTGGTAAAATTGGATCAATTACCACCGCTTCTTGGCGAAACTTTATTAGCAGTTGAAGACAAACATTTTCTGGAGCACCACGGTGTATCACCTGAAGCTATTTTGCGTGCTATGTGGGTTAATGCACGTGAAGGTGAAGTAGTGCAGGGTGGCAGTACACTCACTCAGCAATTGGTAAAGAATTTTTATTTAACATCGAAACAAAGTTTAACAAGGAAAATTCCTGAAGCGATTATGTCGCTGTTATTGGAATTGCACTACACCAAATCTGAAATTTTAGAAGCCTACGTCAACGAAGTTTATTTGGGTCGAAGTGGCTCCCGTGAAATTAATGGTTTTGGTTTGGCATCGCAACATTATTTCCGCAAGCCTCTCAGCGAGTTAAATGCACAGGAGGTTGCTTTATTGGTCGGTTTGGTTAAGGGCGCTTCTTTTTATAATCCTTGGCGAAATCCTGAACGTGCAAAAGCGCGTCGAAATGTAGTCTTGGGTGTGATGCATACTGAAAGTTTAATTGACGATAAATTATTTAAAGCTGCGCAAGCCTCTTCTTTAGGTTTGGCGGCGGAAACAGAAACAAGTTTGATTAATTACCCCGCATTTGTTGATCTTGTTAAGCGTCAATTGAAACAGGATTATCGTGAAGACGATTTGCGTAAAGAAGGGCTGCGTATATTTACAACAATCGCACCTATGGTACAGCGGCTCGCAGAAAAAGCAGCTGAAACACGAATCGCTCAGCTGGAGAAGCAATACAAGATAAAAGATTTGCAAGTAAGCATGGTTGTTACCGCAGTAGGCAGTGGCGAAATTCTGGCTTTGCTCGGCGATAAAAACCCGCGCTTTCCAGGATTGAATCGCGCACTCGATGCACACCGTCAAATCGGTTCCTTGATGAAACCTTTCGTGTATTTAACCGCGTTGGATCAGCCACAAACTTATAATTTGGGAACTTTGATCAGTGATGATCCTGTCAGTATAAAAGGTGGTGATGGAAAATTATGGGAGCCAAAAAATGCCGATAATTTAAGTCACGGAAATATGCCGTTGTATCTCGCCCTGGCAAATTCTGAAAACCAGGCGACCGTGCGTTTAGGTATGCAACTCACTGTGAAAGCTGTTGCAAAAACAGTTAAAGCCGCCGGTTATGATGGTGAGCTTCAGCAAGTACCATCAATGTTGATTGGTACTGTGGACATGTCGCCTATGGAAGTGTCTGGCATCTATCACACACTTGCAGCGGAAGGCGTGTACACTCCACTGCATGCTATCCGCGAAGTTTTAAATGCAGAAGGTCAGCCGCTTAAACGTTATCCCATTGAATTGGATCAGCGCTTTTCTCCACAAAGTACTTTTGAATTGCAACATGCATTGCAAGCTGTGTTGCGCGAAGGAACAGGACGTAGTGTTTACAATTCGTTTCCTCAGTCCTTACCGCTTGCTGGAAAAACGGGTACCACTAACGACCAACGTGATAGCTGGTTTGCCGGATTCAGCGGTGAACATTTAGCAGTTGTATGGGTTGGTAAAGATGACAATTCCAAAACACCTTTGAGTGGAGCAAGTGGAGCGCTGCAGGTGTGGGCCGATTTAATGCGGCAACTACCAACACAAGGCGTGAACCAACAGCCGCCAGAAGGTGTCAGTTATGATTGGATTGATACTGCTACAGGTTTATTAAGCGCGGAACAATGTGAGGGCGCAATGTGGTTGCCGTTACATAACGACTACATACCCAAAGAATCCGCCGAATGCAAAATTAAAGTAGGCAGTGAAGAGCATTGGTGGCAGAAAATTTTCCGCTAATTTTTTAAATATATTGCGGAAATTGTTATTAATAATTAAAAGTGATGGGATCGATCGTGAAAAATTTTTTGTTATTGGTAAGTTTCTTTTTTATCACTACGCAACTTGTTGGGTGTGCAGGTAATGTAAGATCTCAATCTGAACCACCAGTTGTTGGAAGCTCAGAGCCCACGCCAAGATTAGAAGATAAGTTACCTGAAAAACCTGTTGAGCCTGTGAACCCAGCACCAGTTACCCCTCACACTCAGGCACCGGCTTTACCAGCTGCAACGAGCAACGCTACAGCCAGTTTAGTTAGCCAAGCGCGAGCGCAATATCAGGCAAAAAATTATCAAGGTGCAATAGCAACTGCCGAGCGCGCTTTGCGTATTGATAGGCGCTCACCAGAGGTTTATCTCGTGTTGGCGCAAAGTTATATTCAATTGGCCAACAAACAATTGGCATTGCAATTTGCGCAACAGGGTGTGCGTTATTCTCAAGCTGGGAGTGATCTGGCAAAAACCCTGGGTCAAGTCAGGGATTCATTGCAAAAATAATTTTTATAAAAATAAAGTGAAGAAAGTTTCAACTTTCTTCACTTGGAGAGAATGGCTAGTCAATGTGAGATAGATTGCACAAACGGCAGCAATATTAAGAGTAAATTTATTTTTTAACATCGGTTTTATATGAATAGATTACCAATAAAAATACACCTGCCATTATGGCTATATCGGCGACGTTAAAAATTCCGGTGCGTAAGCTGCCAATTCCCATATTCATAAAATCTACTACACCACCGTTGTTGGTGATGCGATCATAAAGATTGCTGAATCCTCCGCTTAAAACTAGTCCGCACGCAAGATTTTGCAAATTATTCATCGTTTTGTCGCGCAGTGCATAAACGCTGAAACCAATTAAAAATAGTCCGACGAGGCCGCTAAAAATTAAATCGCGAATTGTTTCGGGAAGATTATTGCCCAATCCCAAAAAAGCGCCATGATTTATTGAATAAGTTAATACAAAAAAATCATTCCACCAGCTCATTGGCTCATGCGTAAGTAAATATTTGGTAGCCAGTACTTTGGTGTACTGATCAAGCGCAATAGAAATAATGGATGTTACGCCAATAAGTAAAAATTTATTCTTCATTAAACTTTTCCTGAAAATGCCATAAATAGTGCTGCAATAATTAATACAAGACCTGAAAGGGTGTTAAACCACATTTGGTGTTTGGGCGATTTGAGCCAGTGCATGATTTTATTGCCCGCAATCGCGTAAGCAAACATCCAAATTAAATCTGTCATTAAAAATGTAATGGTTAATATGAGAAACTGAAACCCGATTGGCTTTTGATAGGAAATAAATTGCGGAAAAAGTGCGCCAAAGTAAATTATTCCTTTAGGGTTGCTAATTGCAATGAGAAACGAATTCAGTACTACAGATTTTCTCGATATTGTCTGGCTTGCGTGTGACACATTATTAGCTATAGGTTTTCTAATAATTTGTACGCCTAAAAAAGCCAGATAAGCTGCACCGCCCCATTTAACAATATTAAATAAAGTATCGTTTTGGCTCACTATAAGCCCCAATCCAAAGGCAGATAGAGCAACCAATACTAAATTGCCAACACAAGCTCCAAGCATCCCCATGAACGCTGTGCGCATGCCAAACCTGCCGCCGTTAGCCATGCAAGAAAGCATAACCGGCCCAGGACTCGCTGACATAATAAAGCTAATGGAAAGGAACAGACTGAAGTTTGTTATAGGCATTCGCGACGTCTCGGACAAGGCGGCTATCTTATTCGACCCCATGCATGGGAGCCAGTAGAAATTACGCGGTGGCTTCGGGCGATGCGTGTCCTGCGGGTTGTGGATTCTCTTCTATACTCAGTTTTACTAATAGACCGTAGGTTGATTAATAGAGGTCTGCACCCGCGATTTCAGGTAAAGGTGAATTATGTCAAACGATAGTATTGCCCAGGCTGTTAAGGTTCTGGAGGAGTTGTCCGCAGGATTGGATGAGGCTTATTGGGAGGCGAGCACTATAGAACGTAAGGATTTTTTTTACGACATTATTAGTGCTGTACGCTTGGAGTTGTCCGAAATAGGCAAGTTGAGCGTGTTAGACCATGATTTGATTTACGAACCGATTACAGTAGAGTTTCGTGCGGCACGGGCTAAATTGAGTAAATTGTGTAAGGTGCTAGATGAATTTGTGGTGCGCTCAGCTACAGCGTCACGCCTGGAAGCCCTAATCAATGACGCAGTTTCTTTGCCAATTCGTTGATTTTAATAGAGAAATTTATTTTTATAACTTTTTCAAATGACTTTCAGGATTTTATTGCAAAAAAATGTAAAAAAAGTTATTTGAAAACTGGTAATTTTTTGATCAGCGTCAATACTTAAGTTACTGATGAAACGCATTAATTTGCTTGTTGGCATCAGATGGGTTTAATTGTTGCCCAATTGGAATTCCCCTTTATTTGTACTCTAGTATGGTCTTGGCCGGTGCTGTTATCAGTACCGGCTTTTTTATGTCTGCCATTATTAAGGCTTTGAAGCAGCGGTCGTCCGATATGAACTCATTCTAAAATAAATTAATTAAAACTATTTTCTTCGCCAGGAAATATTCCTGCTTTCACATCCGCAACGTATTTTTGCATGGCACCGGGAATGTCATTAGTTTCCAATAAAAAGTTTTTAGAAAATTTAGGGGGTTGTTCGGTTAGTCCCAGGATATCGTTGATCACTAATACTTGTGCATCGGTATTTTTACCTGCACCTATACCTATGGTTGGAATATTTATCTGCGCAGTAATTTGTGCAGCAAGTGCCGCCGGAATGCATTCCATCAAAAGTAAATCGGCTCCTGATTGCTCCAGTAATTTTGCATCAGCAAGTAATTTTTCTGCTTGCGCCTGGTCCCTGCCTTGCACGCGAAAGCCACCAAATTTGTTAACAGATTGCGGTGTTAAACCTATATGCGCACATACTGGTATGCCACGGTCAGATAACATTCGAATAGTGTCCGCCAGCCATTCACCGCCCTCGAGTTTCACCATATGTGCTCCGGCTTGCATGATGCGCGCGCAGTTGCGTAGCGCGTCTTCAGGAGTCGCGTAGGTCATAAACGGTAGGTCACCCATAATCAGTGATTTTTTATTGCCACGCGCAACGGCCTCTACGTGATAAATCATGTGCTCCATGGTGACTGGAATCGTGCTGTCATAACCTAGAACAGTCATTCCCAGTGAATCACCCACTAATACAACTTCTACTCCGCAGCGTTGTGCCATATTGGCCATATGTGCATCGTAAAGTGAGATCACAACAAACTTTTCACCACTACCTTTTAATTTATGTAGCGTATTGATAGTTACAGTTTTGGTAAGCGCACTATTAGCCGTGGACGTACTGTGTGAGGCTGCTGCACCGTGATTAATTGTTCCGTAAGGCATGGTGAAATCATCTTTTTGCGAAAAGAAAATAAGGATGCTTAAAATAAAATCTAAAACCTAAACTAGTGAAAAAATTAGAATATGGGGGTTGGATTGTAGTAATGACGTCCACTTTTAATTGTGAGTATATATTCTACCAACTGTTTGAAATGTTCGCGATTTTGCGCAAGGTTTAAATCTTTTGCATTAACGATCAGTAGCGGTGCGCCATCGTAATAGTGGAAAAACTCTGTGTAAGCATCATTAAGCGCTTTTAGATATTCCGTGCTGATATGTTGCTCGCTCGAAATTCCGCGCTGACGAATACGATCGGCAAGTACGTCCAAAGGTGCTTGTAGGTAAATTACGAGATCTGGTCGCGGCGCATCAATCAATAGTTTTGCATATACCTGGCGATAAATATTTAATTCATCATCATCCAGTGTAACGCGCGCAAACAATTGATCTTTTTCAATCAAAAAATCTGCGATGCGCACGGGTTCAAACATATCGTTTTGACGAAGGCTTTGAATTTGATTGGCGCGCTGAAACAAAAAGAATAATTGTGTGGGCAATGCCGTGGATTTTGGATCTTTATAAAAACGCTCAAGAAAGGGATTTTCCTCCGGTTGTTCGAGCAACATATCGTAATTGAATAAATTCGCTATGTTGCGTGCAAGCGTGGTTTTTCCTACACCTATGCAGCCCTCTACAGCAATGTAGCGCGGTAATGTGATGTTACTTAGATCCAGCGATAAGTCTTCAAAAACAGGGTTCACCGTGGGCTCCTGGTTTGTTGAGCGCATAGGTCATTGCTCCAATCGTTCGAGCCCGTCTTGCGGACATTTAGCAATAAGCGTGCGTAGAGATGTACCGTCTGGCAGTTTAAGTTCGGGTTCTATATCCGCCAAAGGATAAAGTACAAAGCTGCGTAGGGCTAGGTAAGGATGCGGCACTTTAAGACGCTCACTCGCTATTATTTGGTTGTCGAGCAGCAATATATCCAGATCGAGCGTACGCGGCCCCCAGTGCTCAATACGAACCCGATTATGGGCTTGCTCAATAGCTTGTAAGTAATCCAGCAAAGCAAGCGGCTTCAATTCCGTTTTTAACAGAGCTGCGGCGTTAATGTAATCCGGTTGGTTGCCTGGGCCTACTGCTTGACTGCGATAGATCGCCGAGCGTTTGAGCAAATAGGTAGTAGGGATTTCTGCAAGTTCAGTAAAAGCTTGGGTTACCTGCTTATGAGGATCATCCAAATTACTGCCTAGACCTATGTAAGCGAGCATATTTAGTCCGCGCTGGGAGCGGTATCTGCTGGCTTGCGCGGACGGCGTCGGCGTGGGCGACTCGATGTATTTTGCTTGCCCAGGTCTTTGACCATTTGCTCGCGGTCTTCATCATTAGCTGCCTGGAAACTCGTCCACCAACTGCCCAGGCCATTTAATTTTTCACCTGCATCTTCCCTCATTAGAAGGAAATCGTATGCAGCGCGAAAGCGAGGGTGATCCAGTAAGCGTAATGCACGCATACCTTGCCGTCCGGGCAAGCGATGTTGCAAATCCCAAATTTCACGCATGGGAATTAAAAATCGTTTGGGAATAGATGTGCGCGCAAGTTGTTGACTGATAACTCGCTGGCAAGCTTCCAAATAGGCTGTTTGGGGTGGCATTTTATCTGAAAGACGCTTTTGCTCTTGCTGCAACGCTGGCCACAGTAATGCGGCATAAATAAACGCAGGCGTTACGGTTTTTTCTGCACGAATACGTTTGTCGGTGTTGATCATCGAGCGTTCAATGAGTGCTGCGCCTATCTCGTCGCCAGCCTTTATAGCCGCGTCAGCGCCGGGGAAGAGCTGCTTTAACAGATCGTATTCGCGTAATAGGTGGTAAGTTGCCGTTGCAGAGCCACCCAAGAATAATTTGAGTACCTCTTCGAACAAACGAGCTTCTGAGACATTGCCCAGTAAGCTACTCAATTCAAAAATGGGTTTTGCTGTGTTCGTCTCAATAGTAAAACCAAGCTTGCCTGCAAAACGCATGGCGCGCAGCATACGCACCGGGTCCTCTTTGTAACGTGTTGCCGGATCGCCAATAACACGCAAGGTTCGGGTCTTAATATCTTCCAGGCCATTGCAGTAATCATGTACCGAAAAATCACGGAGCGTGTAATAGAGTGCATTTACCGTGAAGTCGCGTCTGGCTGCATCCGTTTCAATCGTGCCATAGACATTGTCGCGTAACAGCATGCCTTCATCTGTTTTGGATTTCGCATGAGCGGCATCCTCATGATGGCCTCTAAAGGTAGTTACCTCGAAAATCTCGCGTCCGATCCGTACATGCACAATCTGAAAACGGCGACCGATAATTCGCGCACTGCGAAAAATTCGTTTTACTTCTTCAGGCTTTGCGTCAGTAGCTATGTCGAAATCTTTTGGGTGATTACCGAGTAAGAGATCGCGCACACCACCACCCACCAAGTAGGCGTTAAAACCAGCATCTTCGATTTGTTTGATGAGTTTGATTGCCGCGGGACTTATATTTTTGCGCGAGATATTGTGCTGTTCACGCGGTATCACCAGTGGGCCGCTGGTTTTGGGGACTGATTGTCGAGCAGAAATAAAGTTGAACAAACGTTTCAGCATAATGTCTATTTTGCGGTAAGTGGCGATCCAGGCGAGGATTGACCAGTCTATGGTCTTATCAGTGGGCGCGAGTGTAGCAGAAGCTCTCTGGCAGGGGAAATTAGAGTGGATGGATAATACTCAACCGTGACCTATGAGGAAGTAATCGGTAGCTTGGGATACCAATGGCAGAAACCTCGCAAAGCAAAACGGGAAAGCTTTTGGCTTTCCCGTCTGGAGGGTAGCACAACGAAGGTGCTCATTAAGGCAATCAATGGGTGCTTCCGTGCCCACTTTCCAACCTGCTTGCTATCCCATCCTCTGCCTAATTGGTCTTCCGCTTTATTCTAGTATCTTATTGCTTTTGTCTTCTAGCGCTGGTCTTGCTCAATCTGTCTAGCTAGTTATTTTTATGTTTCTGCTTATTATTATTTCTTGTTGTTATTAAATATTTCAGTTTTTTATTATTTATTGTTGTTATTTATTTTGGCGTTGTTTTTATTATTTATTGTTTTTAGTGCTCGACATACAGCACTTCCTATGCCAATAAAAAAAATGCTTTTATAATCAGTCAGTTGATACTTTTTAACTTTTTGTTATAACTTTTTGTTATTTCTAAGGGTTACACAATTCTGGAAGTTTGTTACCGGCGCCCAAACTCGGTAACATCTTGGTGTGCGGTAACAGTTTCGTGATCGGGGGTAACGGAGTGGCATCGCTTTCGACTTTTTAGCCGAAAAAAGTAGTCAGTAACGTACTGCAAGTCCCCTGTGCTGCTTCTGGACTCAAAATACGAAGTATAGGCTTACTTATTTCCTATTTTGCGAGGCTTGATGCACTACTTTTTGTGCGCGGAATACCAAGTCGTTGGCGGCGCTCCCATAAGCATTTCCGACTTACACCAAGCTTACGAGCTAATTCGGTTTCACTCATGGAGTCTTGATGTTCTATGACGAAACGTTGGAAATAATCTTCCAGCGAAAGGTCCTCGGACTCTTTTGCAGAGCGTTGAGCGGCACTACCTAAGGTACGAGGTTGTCCGAAAAGCATATTACCTGTGTCTAGCGTTTCTGGTGATGCAGGAGAATCTGAATCTATAGAAAGTAATAAGGAGCTGATCTCATTGCTATCCTCGCAAAGAATGACGGCCCGTTGCATGGCGTTCTCAAGCTCACGCACATTCCCGGGCCAGGCGTAAGCCATGATGGCGTCTACTGCGTCAGCAGACAGTTTGAGTTGTGGCTTGCCGAACTGGGTGCAGTAACGCTGTAACAATGATTCTGCGATGTTAATGATGTCCCTTCCTCGTTCCCTTAAGGGGGGCAGCGTCAGCTGGACTACATTGATGCGGAAATAGAGGTCTTCCCGGAATTTGCCTTCTTTGGCGAGTTTGCGCAAATCCCTGTGGGTTGCCGCAACTAGACGTACATCTACTTTGCGCGACTCAACAGAGCCTAAAGGGCGCACCTCTCCTTCTTGCAAAACTCGCAGAAGGCGCGCTTGGGCTTCAAGAGGCAATTCGCCGATTTCATCCAGAAATAATGTTCCTCCATCGGCAGCGGCAACTAAACCTTCGCGATTGCTGGCGGCGCCCGTGAAAGCGCCTTTTTCGTGACCGAAAAGTTCGGATTCAATTAAAGTGTCGGGAATAGCAGCGCAGTTCACCGATATCATCAAATGATTATTGCGCTGACTTTCCTCGTGTAGCGCGCGCGCAACCAGTTCTTTACCGGTTCCGGTTTCACCATGAATTAGCACCGTGGCGGCAGTAGGAGCGACCTTATGAATGCGGTTGTAAAGGTCTTGCATGACATCGCTGCTGCCAATCATGCCGGCAATAGCCTTACTTGCAGTGAGGGTCTGGGCGGTGCTGGCCTTATTAGCGGCTTTTGCTTTGCCAATCACGCGCTTGACGGCATTAACCATTTCATCGTGATCAAAGGGTTTGGCGACATAGTCGACCGCACCCATGCGCATGGAATCTACTGCTGAGCGGAGGCTCGCATAGCTGGTCATGATGAGTACGGGGGTGTTATCGCCGGCAAGTTTAATGAGATCGGTACCAGGAGCTCCCGGTAGTCGTAGATCGCTGATGATAAGGTCGAAATCTTTAAGATTAAATTTGGAGGTCGCTTCCTTCACCGACGGTGCTTCGTTTACTTCATACTGATTGCGCTCTAACAATTTGCGCAACGCATTGCGAATAATGCTTTCATCTTCAACAATCAGAATCTTACTCATAGCGATCGACTTGTTTAACGGTTGTCAGTAGATCAGTCTGGTTGATAAGTTGTAAAACATTTCAACCGGCCTAAAAACGTTGGTTGGCTATCCTACCTTAAATATCAGCTAAAGAATCAACATGGCGTGGCAATTTGATGACGAATTGCGCACCGCGATTACGTACCCTATCTACCGGGCTAATAATATCCAATAAGCCACCATGGTCTTCCACAATACTATAGACCATAGCCAGACCAAGCCCTGTGCCTTCTCCAGGTTCTTTGGTCGTGAAAAAAGGTTCCAGGATCCGGCTTTGGATTTCAGGTGGGATACCGCTACCTTCGTCCGTAATACTAATGTCTACAGAGTATTCATCTTCGCTGCTGGCTAGCACTACAAGGCCATTTTCGGGGCTAGCATCGCGCGCATTGGAAAGCAGGTTTATGAACACCTGAATCATACGCTGAGTATCGCCGGCCACAATGGCATTTTTTGCGATTTCGTTAATAAATCTTACTTGTTGTTTATCTTTTTGAAGGGACAACAAACTTATAGCCTCATGCGCACAGTCGCGCAAGATAACAGCCTGAAATTCGCTTTTGGCAGTATGGCCAGTATGTGAAAAGCCAACCAGAGATTGCACAATGCGTGTTACCCGGTCAGTTTGGCTCAAGATTTGTTCTGCGGTTTCAAGTACCTCGGGATTGTCTGAATCGTATCGTAAATTTTGTGCCAGACATGCTATTCCGGTAATGGGGTTGCCGATTTCATGAGCGACACCAGCGGCCAGTCGTCCGACTGATGCGAGGCGTTCACTGTGAACGAGCTCCTGCTCAAGTAATTGGGTTTCGGTAACGTCCTCCAACATCATTACCTGGTCAAACACACCTTCGGTTATAGGACCTTCAATCGTTGCTTTGTGAAGGCTTATCCAATGCGGGCGGCCCTCAAGCACAATTTCACGACGATAGTAATGCATCTCCCGGCTCTTGCTGAAATCCGTCAATAAGGTGCACCAGGGTTCCGCTATACCGTCCAGATACGAGCCTGTCACCTCTTCGCTAGGGGTACGGGTAAGTTCCGCCATAGCATGGTTCCACATTAAAATTTCCGTATCGGGGCCCAAAGAGCAGACTGCCATTGGGAGCTCTTGTAGAGTCTTACGATGATAAAGGCGCAAGTTATTTAATTCTGCCGCCATACCTGTAAGGTGGTTTTGATATTGGGCGAGGCGATTTTCGATGAGGTTGATATCGAGCGTATCGCGTGCTTCAGCCACTTTAAAAGGTAGTTGGGCATCCATTATTTCACTGGCGACATGAATTCCCATAAGTGCCGATAGGTTTCCTTCGAGCTGGTCACGTAAACGGCGCAACGCGTAAGGTCGACGCTCACTAATACTGAGATCCAACTGCTTGAGCGCGTTATCGACTTCACGACTTGCCGTGACTTTGCCAAGTGGTTTGGCGAGGCGGTCTTTAAATTCAGCGGCGGAGTGGACATCCAGAGCCTGGCGCACGGGATGGCTGAGTTCATCGGCCGCGCAGAGGTCCGCGCTGTATTGCTCCTCCTCCGATTGTGGAGTTAATAAAGACACACCAATAAAGATAGCGGTGTTAAGGCCTAGCGAAAAAAGCGTAATGCTATTCCAGTATTCATTGCCGACCGGAATGTAAAGCTCTGAATAAGGGACGTGCAATAATTTAATTCCGGTGAGAATAGGGAGCAGAAGACCGATGGCCCAAATAATAGTACCTACGGTTAGCCCCGCTATAAGGCCGCGACGATTGCCAGGGCTCCAGAAAATAATTGCAAAGGTTCCGGGGAGAAATTGCAAAGTCTCTATAAAGGCGGCGAAAGCGAGGTCGGTAAGGCTAAAACGATTGTTCAGCACCCAATAAAACAGGTAGCCACCCATGAAAATCGCAGCGATCAGCGTTCTACGTATCCAGAGTAACTGGCTGTAGAGATCCTTACGTGCTGCCAACCGCAAGCTTGGTAATAGCCAGTGGTTCATCACCATAGTTGCTAGTGCGAGGGTGATGATAATCATAGCCCCCGTTGCTGCCGATAGACCGCCAATAAACGCAAGCACCGTAAGTGACGGTGAATTAAAAAGAATAGGCACGCCGAGGGTGAAATATTGCGGGTCCAGCGGCACAGCCAGTTCCGAACCTGCCCAAAGAATAGGGAATATTGGCAGGGCAAGCAGCAGCAAAAATAAAGGGAATGCCCAAGTCAAGGTGCGTGAATTACGCATGAGCGGGTTTTCCGCCAAACCCAGATGAAATATATGGGGCATGGTGACAGCTGTGGCGACGAAAACCAGCAGGAGCGTATGAGATGAACCATCCTGAATAGGAGTGTGTAATAACGCGAGATTTTCCGGATGGTCAGCAAGCCATTCATTCAGCCCATCAATACCGTGGAATACCCCGAATACCGACACCATGCCTACTGCAAACATGGCGCATACCTTAAGCATACTTTCAAATGCCATAGCGGTAATCAGACCGCGATGCTGGTCGCGATTGGAGCCGAATAAAATCGTAAATAAGGCGAGTATGGCGCAGTAACAAAGGGCCATTACATCCTTGAAAGAAAGGCCATCTGCCACTGTTAACGACGGGCTTCCGCTTCCGCTGACGACCAGTATGTGCATGGTGTCGGCAATTGCCTGTATCTGCAGCGCCATGAGCGGCATTATGCCAAGTAGCATACATAATGTGGTCAGTGCACCAACGGTGTTACTGTGATATCGAAATACCAGTAAGTCAGCGAGTGAATGAACCTGGTGTCTGCGGGCAAGTTCTGCCAGAGGTGCTAGGGCAACGGGTGCAAATAAGAATAAAGCACCTGTTCCGAGGTAATAGGCGAGCGCGCCATAACCAAATTGGAATGCCAAATCTATAACGCCGTAGAACGCCCATGCGCTTGCAAAGATCCCCAGCGAAAGAATATAGGTTATCGGGTGTGTGGTTATACGTTCTGGGATCCAGCCGCGCTCGGTGATGTAGGCTATCCCGAAGAGCAACAACAAATAACTAACGCCAATAAGGGCGACCAGGCTGAAGTCAAAAGTCATAAGTGAGTTTCAAATGTTGTTATAAAAATTAATCGAGATTTTGCGGCTTTTTGCGTCGCCATTGAAAAATAAAAGTCACTAACACCAATCCAGCCCAGAAAATGTATGGTCTATACCAAACGCCGTTTGGGCTGATAATCCAGGTGAACAAAGATGGCGAAAATAAATACGCGATTAGCAATAGCAGGATGATGAGGCGTTGATGATTCATAAACTTTTTCGATGGAATATTTTATTGCCGCCAACTATAGCGCTTTTAATGTGAAGGTTGGTCAATTTGTACAGGGGCGTTATAACACAGCATTGTTGGATGAGTAGATTGCACTCAAACCTGTGATGCTTGCGCGCCGCCAGTGTAATTTTGCCCAGTCCACTAGTTCAGAGGTAGCGCCCCACATCTCTTTCGGGGGATTCTGCTTTAAAAAGGCGAGTGCGCACCATAAATTTTCTGCTGCATCTTTCAGGTCGAGCGCTGGTGCAAGATTTTGTTTGCTGAGTTTTTGTCCGTTTGGCTGACTGGCGAGAGTGACATGGCCAAATTGCGGGACAGGAGCCTTCAACAGTTGGAACAAAAATATCTGGCGCGCGGTAACGTCCAGTAAATCACTCCCCCGAATAATATGAGTAATAGCCTGCTCAATATCGTCTACTACTACGGCAAGCTGGTAAGCATAGAGATTGTCTTTACGTTTTAATATTTGATCACCCGCTTGGCTACGTAAATTTTGCGTCTGTTCGCCCTGGATTAAATCCGTAAATTGCAGATCGTCACGCAGGGGAAATCCGGCGGGCAGGTCACACAGTTTGAGGCGGAGGGCGTGTGGCTTACTTAAATCAACAGATCGGTTGCGGCAGCGACCGTTATAGATTCCGCTCATAGCTTGTAAATCCTGGCGTGTGCAATCACAGGGATAGATCAGGTCTTGCTGACTGAGGCGATCAAGATAAGTTTCGTAGAGATCCCAGCGTTGGCTTTGATAAACCACAGCCTCATCCCATTCCAAACCATAATCTTCCAAACAACGCAAAATTGCATCGGCTGCTCCTGCTTGTTCGCGTGGTGGATCAAGATCTTCCATGCGGACCAACCATTTACCATTGTTATGGTGGGCATCCAGGAAGCTTGCGAGTGCAGAGACGAGCGATCCAAAGTGCAAGGGGCCAGTGGGAGAGGGTGCGAAGCGGCCAATATAACCGCGGCTGGATTGTGAAGAATTTATTGCTGACATACGAAAACGGCGAGATCTCTCTCGCCGCCTCGGTTTCTGTTTACACCTACGGAATTAACCGCCGATTTGTTTTTCTTTAATTTCCGCAAGGGTTTTGCAGTCTACGCAGAGAGTTGCAGTTGGACGCGCTTCGAGACGGCGTATACCAATTTCAACGCCACAAGCATTGCAGTAACCGTAGTCATCATTCTCGATGAGTTCCAGAGTGCTATCGATTTTCTTAATAAGCTTGCGCTCGCGGTCGCGAGTACGTAATTCCAGACTGAATTCTTCTTCCTGGCTGGCGCGGTCAGCTGGATCCGGGAAGTTCGCCGCCTCATCTTTCATATGAGTCACGGTGCGATCTACCTCTTCCATCAACTCCGAGCGCCAGTTCAGCAACAAATTACGGAAATGTTGCTTCTGGTTGTCATTCATATACTCCTCACCTTTCTTCTCCTCATAAGGAGTAAAAGGGCGTAGAGCAAAGGTTTCGGTTGAAGGAGTCTTTTTCGCCATAGCTGTAGCGCCTCGTAGTGCTAATTATCTCGTTCTTGAAAAACCGGCTAGCGCCTAGTCACGGTAACGTGGGAGCTTCCGCAACCACACAGAATTTGGAGGGGAGGCAAGCTACCAGATAATAAAACAGGGTGCCAGCGATTTTTCGCCTCACGCTTTATAAGCGTTAAAGATAGTCCAAAAATGCCGGAAATGTGGTTCAATCCTGTGCAGTCATTACCTTTTGCTTATTTCCATCCTTATATTACTCATCTAGCCAGTATGCCAACCCATAATAAATCTCTTCAGTTATTTCCCGCACAGTTAGTTCAACGTTACAAACGTTTTTTGGCAGATGTTATTTTGCTCAACGGACAGAAAATTACTGTTCATTGCCCAAATACAGGATCAATGAAAAATTGTATCCAACCTGAAAGTCCTTGTTGGTATTCGACATCTGAGAATGCTGCTCGAAAATATCCCAATACGCTTGAAATTGTTACAACACCGAGTGGCGATTTGGCAGGCATAAATACGTCTCGATCAAATAGTCTGGTGGCGAATGCAATTTGTAATGGAACTATAAGTGAGCTGCAAGGCTACGAAAATATGCGTAGCGAAGT
>CBHTVU010000059.1:0-19251 GCA_966096785.1 uncultured Gammaproteobacteria bacterium
AATGCTTTATCTCTCAGGGGTATGTATTAAAAGCCAAAAATGGTTTTTCACCGGATAAATTTAAATTTACAGTTTCTCGCTCGCATGCCAAATCGTCTTTTTATATGCCTGTAGGTGGGTATTTTTACATTGTAAAAAAGCAAGCCAAGTATATTGATGTATATCGACACGTCATTCAATGTAAAGCAGAGGCAAATCAAAAAGGTATCGAAGCTGAAGAAATTTACGACGATTCTTATAGCTATGTTTCCATAGAAGCCTATTTTAAGTTTATGAAATCCTGTTTAACAAAAATTGGTTACTCTATCGAGGGTGGCACGCAATAATGCATAAGGTAATTCCTTACGGCCATTGGCCATCCCCCATAAGTGCAGAAATGCTGACGCAACAAAGCGCAAAATTGAGCGAGCCACAAGCGCTTGATGGAAATATATTTTGGCTAGAGTCCCGCCCTGCTGAAAAGGGTCGCAGTGCGCTTGTGCACTTATCGACAAATGGCGAGCGCAAGGATCTATTGCCTGAACCCCACAGTATTCGCACTCGGGCACATGAATATGGTGGAAGCAGTTATTTGGTAACTGGCGAACGAATTTTTTATGTGCTGGATGCTGACCAACGCATTTATTATATCGACCGTAAAACATCTATTAATAAACCACTTTCTCCTAGTGGAAATTTTCGCTACGCTGATTTTTGCTGGGATAACACACGCAATTCATTAGTTTGCATCCGAGAGGATCATACGTCAGCAGATCATGACAAAAAAATAGTAGAACGCAGTGAAATCATTTCAATTGATTTATCCGGAAGTATAAAAGTTCTTATAAGCGGTGCAGATTTCTATAGTAATCCTCGCATCAGCCCCGACGGAAATAAACTCAGTTACCTTTGCTGGAATCATCCACAAATGCCTTGGGACGGCACTGAGTGCTATTGCGCAGACTTGGATTCAGTAGGAAAAATTACCAATACCAGATTAATTGCAGGCGGAAAAACAGAATCTATATTTCAACCGCAATGGTCACCCACAGGCGAGTTATTTTTCGTATCTGACCGCAACAATTGGTGGAACATTTACCGTCACACCGAAAATGGCGTCGAAATTATCTGCGATATGCCTGCGGAATTTGCCACCCCGCAATGGGTGTTTGGCATGAGCACATACGGATTTTTAAGCACGTCAGAAATTTTTTGCTGCTTTAGTCAATTGGGGCAATGGAATCTGGCTTTAATAGATTTAAAAAGCAAATCAATAAACAAGATTAAAAACGATTTCAAAGATATCTCAGGTATCCACTGTAATAATAACGAGGTTTACTTTCTAGCCGCAGGTGAAACCCATTCAACCAGCTTGTTCAAATTTAATCGACACGACATTAAGTTGATTAGTCAAACCAACAAAATCACATTGTCTACTGATGACATCTCCGCGCCACAAGCAATTCAATTTGCGACCACCGATAATGAAGCGGTCTATGGATTTTATTATCCCCCAAAAAACTCTCGGGTAAGCGCACCACAAAATACATTACCGCCACTAATTGTGATGTGTCACGGCGGACCAACAGGCGCAACTGAAACTTCGCTTAATATTAAAATACAATTTTGGACTAGCCGTGGTTTCGCGGTGTTAGATGTTAATTATCGCGGCAGTACCGGTTATGGCCGAGCCTATCGCGACAGGTTAAAAAATAATTGGGGCATTACCGATGTCATTGACGTTTGCAGCGGCGCGCAATACTTAAGTGAACGCGGCTTGGTCGACAGAGAAAAATTTGCCATTCGCGGTAGCAGCGCTGGTGGCTACACCGTACTTGCTGCACTCACATTTGGCGATACATTTAAAGCGGGCGCAAGCTTGTATGGTATCGGCGACCTTGAAGCGCTTGCGAAAGATACGCATAAATTCGAAGCGCGTTATTTGGACTCTCTTGTCGGCGAATACCCGAAAGAAAAATCTATATATCACGCTCGCTCACCTATCCATCATATTGATCGACTGAATTGTCCGGTGATTTTTCTCCAAGGTTTAAAAGATAAAGTTGTTCCACCATCGCAAGCAGAAGCTATGATTGCTGCATTAACGGAAAAAGGAATTAAAACGGAATACGTTGCTTTTGCTGAAGAAGGACATGGATTCCGACAGGCAGAAAGTATTAAAACCGCTATCGAAAGTGAATTAGCATTCTATTTGGAGGTATTTGGTTGAGGCTGGTGCGGATCTGGCTTTAGCTCTAACCTCCTGACTTTTTGGCCAACCATTTTGGAACCTGAACTAATAATTGAGCAGAGTAACTAACCGACGTCGCCCCTATTTTTCATACTCAATTTTAGTGATGTACCAAATAAACTCCCCTGCTTCGGTTCTCACTACAGCTTCATCATCCACTTCTTTTTTAATAAGTGCACGAGCCATAGGCGAATCTATGGAGATGTAGTCTTTAGTGTCGAAAATTTCATCATAGCCTACAATACGAAAACGCTTTTTCTCGCCGTCATCATTTTCAATTTCTACCCAAGCACCAAAAAAAACTTTTCCTTCCTGAACGGGCGAGTAATCGACTACCTTTAAATCTTCAATACATTTACGCAAATAACGAACGCGACGGTCAATTTCGCGCAAGCGTTTTTTATTATATTGATAATCTGCATTCTCAGAGCGATCACCCAAGCTTGCCGCCCAAGACACTTTTTGCGTAGTATCTGGGCGCTCAACGCGCCATAAATGATCCAGCTCGGCTTTTAGTTTCTCCAAGCCTGCTCTTGTTATTAAGGGAGTTTTCATAACGACTTATTTAGCGAACATTGGGTAATTGAATTTCAGAGAAGTAAATGGCACCGATACAAACCAGTATCACATAATCACTGGCTTGTTTGGCAACTCATTTGTGTCAGTTGCAGACACCGGAAAATGCTTAATAAGGTGTTGTGTGATGGATTTTATTGCGTCGCAAACACCATTTTGAAAATTTCCTTTGGCAAATTCATTTTGCATAACGCTGCAAATAGTTTGCCATTCACTGCTACCCACTTTGGCATTAATACCACGGTCTGCGATAATTTCTACGGCGTGGTCTGCCAGCAATACATAAATCAGCAACCCATTGTTATCTTGCGTGTCCCAAATCCGCAGCTGCGAAAAAATATCCAATGCACGGTCGTGAGCGGATTGATTTTTAAACAAAGGCGCACCATCTAATGCGCCTTCGACTACAAACCGAATTTCACCGGAGTGTTGGGCTTCGCTGTGAGAAATTTCTTGTTCAATTGCATCCAACACAGCGGGCGTAAAATATTTTTTTGAATGCCACTGTGTTGTGAGCGTATGTTTAAAAATACGTTTAATATTCATTTTACCACCGCCCCGATGCGCCACCGCCACCAAAACCACCACCGCCTCCGCCGAAACCTCCACCACCAAAACCGCCGCCGCCACGACCACCGAAGCCTCCGAAACCACCGCCTCTTCCATTAGTGTCTATAAAAGAAAATACAAAGGCAGCCAAGCCGGCGAGAATAGCGAAACCAAATACATGAATAAAAATCCACACCATAAAGGCAACAACTCCACCCGTCGCCAAGGCCCCTAAAAACCGGCCAAAAATTGCGCGCAGAACCGCACTCACCGCTATAGCAATCAATACAAGCACCGGTAAGGATTGCGAACCTTTTTCACTTACTTTATTAACGTGTGGCTGAGGTGGCGGTAAGGTTTCACCATCAATCACACTCATTATTTTTTGAACGCCCGCAGTTATGCCCGCGTCAAAATCTCCCTGTTTAAAATAAGGCGTAATAACTTCTTCGATAATACGTTTGCTGGTTACATCGGTAAGCACACCTTCCAAGCCATATCCTACTTCGATGCGGAGTGCTCTATCATTTTTTGCGATCAATAATATTGCGCCGTCATCGACCTTTTTGCGGCCAAGCTTCCACGCTTCTGCAACTCTAATGGAATATTGCTCAATGGCTTCCGGTTCGGTGCTCGGTACTATAAGCACAGCCACCTGACTACCCTTCCTGCTCTCAAAAGCACTTAAGGCTTGTTCTAATCTGGATGCCTGCTCCGCTGACAAAGTGGTGGTTTTATCTATAACATGACCTGTTAGCGCGGGCACGGGAACCTCAGCATATGCTGAGGATAAGCCCTGTGCACCAATGCATAAAACTAAAAGCGCGAATAACAGCGCCTTTAATTTGATCATTTGGAGTCACTCTGTGGTTGTGCAGGTGCTGCATTAAAATCAACTTTGGGTGCAGTTGAAATTTCTTTTTCGTTTTCCACGGTAAAGTTTGGTTTAACGTCGTAACCAAAAATTTTTGCGGTAATGTTAGCGGGAAACGAACGCACAGCAACGTTGTATTCCTGTACATCTTTAATGTAACGATTGCGAGCCACCGTAATACGGTTCTCGGTGCCTTCAAGCTGGCTCGTTAAATCACGAAAAAGCGTGTCTGATTTTAATTCCGGATAATTTTCAGTAACTACCAATAAACGTGACAGAGCGCTGCTAAGCTCACCCTGTGCCGCCTGAAATTTGCTAAAAGCTTCGGGGTTGTTTAGCACTTCAGGGGTTACTTGCAAACTCCCTACCTTTGCTCGAGCATTAGTCACGCCAAGTAAAACGTCCTTCTCCTGTGCGGCAAAACCTTTTACCGTATTCACCAAATTGGGGATTAAATCAGCACGGCGTTGATATTGGTTCACGACTTCTGACCAGCTGGCCTTAACCTGCTCGTCGGCCGTTTGAAATTTATTGTAGCCACAACCCGACAACATCAGGATGGTTAAGCCTGTCATCAATATTTGCAATAAACGCATGTCGTGTCTCCGAATAAATAAATTGATAATGTTGTGTATCTTAAACATGGCTGGTCATTCTAGCCATACACTGAAAATTATCTCTCAGGTAATTTAGCGATAATTTTACCGCACACCCAGCCTAAAGCCGATCAAAAAGCCCATACTGCTGCCGGACTGGACTCGGAGTATAAAATTGCTTTATGCTTTGAAAAAATCCCCACAGATTTATCATGATTAACAGATCCTATAAAAAGCTCATCGCGTTGCTGCTGATACTGGTGTTCAGCAGCCAGTTGATGGCAGCGTCCCTTATGACATGTGAATTGGAAAACATTTTCAAAATGGTTCCAGATCACGTGCATGGGAATCATATGGATCATTCAGAACACATGTCTCACGGCATGGAAAGCCCTGACCTTACAAAAGTTCCGGACACTACCAAGCGCGATGCAGATCATTCTACTAGCGCGCAACATAAATCATTTTGCTGTAAAACCATAGACCACTGTCTGTTGGGTTGCGCACTCATAGCTATTAACAATCATTTTTCCTTTCAACTTGAAATCGCCAGCAGCGGTATTGAAGACTTCTATTCTGGCAGGTCATCAAGCCCTTTCATTGCTTCCCTCTATCGCCCACCGATTCTTGGCTGATACGGCCTAGCCACGCCCAAAATTTGGGTAAGCATCTGCAAATTATTGTGAAATTATAAATTTTCAGAATTTATAATTAAATTTTTCTCGAAGCATTAAATTCGTTGTCATGCCCTACAAAATGACATCAGGAATAATCATGAAAAATCTAAATTTTCAAACGATCTCACGTCGACAATTCGTGTTGGGTGCATCGTCGACTATTGCATTAAGTGCTCTAACACCCTCTCAATCGCTCTTTGCCAACTCATCCTCGCAAATAACTGCGTCAGATACTCTAAGCGGTACAGAGTTTGATCTGCACATTAATTATCAAAACGTAAATTACACAGGTGTACCACGCATAGCAACGACTGTAAATGGCGGCTTACCTGGTCCCACTTTACGCTGGCGAGAAGGTGATCGAGTTAAGATTTGTGTTACCAATAACTTAAAAGAAGAGACCTCAATCCATTGGCATGGGATTGTATTGCCATCAACAATGGATGGTTCACCAGGTTTTGATTCTGTTGGAATAAAACCCGGCGAAACGTTTGAATATGAGTTTGATGTAAAACAAAACGGAACTTACTGGTATCACAGCCATTCCGGAATGCAAGAGCAAACCGGTTTATCGGGTGCAATTATCATAGCCCCCAAAGAACCCGACCCGGTTGTTTATGATCGTGATTTCATTGTGATGTTATCGGATTGGACAGATACCGCGCCTGAAAAAATTTATCATAAAATAAAAAAAATGAGCCACTACTACAACTATCGCGAGCGCACGCTTTCCGATTTTTGGGCCGACATAAAAACAAAGGGATTTGCACAAACATGGAATGACCGAAGCATGTGGAATCAAATGCGCATGAGCGACACGGATATTGCAGATGTCATTGGCTACACTTATTTAATGAATGGTGTCACGCCCGCGCAGAACTGGTTGGGTTTATGCAAAGCTGGGGAAAAAATTCGTTTACGTTTTATTAATGGCGCAGCCATGACAATGTTTGACGTGCGAATTCCGGGATTAAAAATGACAGTAGTCGCTGCCGACGGACAAAATATTCAGCCGGTTGTTGTCGATGAATTTCGTATAGGGAATGCGGAAACTTATGACGTAATTGTTACGCCCGAGGAAAATCAGGCGTATACAATTTTTGCACAAACTATGGATAGCACCGGTTTTGCACGCGGCACGCTTTCTACTAATCCAAATGTAAACGCAATAATTCCTGCGATGGACCCTGCCCCGAAATTAACTCATATGGATATGGGCATGGATATGTCTGGAATGGATCACAGTAGTCACGATATGGGCAATATGGAAGGAATGGATCACAGCAGTCACGACATGAGCAATATGGAGGGCATGGATCATAGTCATCATATGAGTACTATGGATTCCGCACCGGCCACAGAAAATATTTTGGCTAAAGCAGGGTTCGGTAGTAATTTTGGTAACGCGGAAAAAGTTACACACCCAAAAACTGAATTCGGTCCGCAAGTAGATATGCACTCAGACGCACCGACCAGCGGAATTACAGATCCTGGTGTTGGTCTGCGCGATCATCAAAAATTATACGGACGTAAAGTACTTACCTACGCCGATATAAAAAGCCTCTCTCCAACGCGAGATACCCGTGAGCCCACACGCGAAATTGAATTGCATTTAACGGGCAATATGCACCGTTATCAATGGTCAATTAATGGTGTTAATTTTATCAACTCCGCACCGCTGGACCTAACTTACGGCGAGCGAGTTCGTATTATTCTCATCAATGACACTATGATGACCCATCCCATACATTTGCACGGAATGTGGAGTGAAATCGAAACGGGTGATCCCGAATTTATTCCACGCAAACACACGGTAATTGTGCAACCTGGAAAAAAAATCAGTTACCTCCTAACCGCTGATGCGAAAGGTCGCTGGGCCTATCACTGCCATTTGCTTTACCACATGTTCGGCATGATGCGTATGGTTAAGGTGAACTAGGAGAATTATTATGAAAAAAATAAATCTGAAAACTGTCATTGGTAAAAAATCTTTTTCGGCATCTATCACACTATTGCTTACCGCTAGTGCATTGTCTCCAAGTTTTGCAAATGCTCATGGCGATTCAATGCATGATCATGGCGACAATCCCGTGCTTACCAAAGTTATGTTCGATCAATTGGAATTACGCGATCACGATGGTGAACAATCCACTGCTATAGATGTGCAGGCGTGGATCGGAAAAGATTTGAATAAATTTTGGTTAAAAGTAGATGCGGAAAAATATGGTGGCGAAATACAAGACGCCGAAGTGCAGGCGCTTTACAGTCGGGCAGTAGCAACCTATTGGGATCTACAATTAGGTTTACGACATGATATAAAACCAGAGCCAACAACCAACTGGGGTGTAATAGGTTTTCACGGCCTAGCACCCTACTTCTTTGATGTGGATGCTGCGTTATTTATCGGTGAATCCGGCCATACAGCGGCGCGATTTTCTGCAGAATACGATTTACTTTTTACACAAAGGTTAATACTTTCCCCTGAAATCGACATGAATTTTTACGGACAAAATGACAATGAACGCAATACGGGCTCCGGTTTATCAGATATGAACGCAGGTTTGCGATTACGTTACGAAATTTATCGCGAGCTTGCGCCCTACATTGGGATCAATTGGGAAAAAAAGTTTGGCTCAACGGCGGATCTTGCAAAAGCTAAAGGAGAAGACAGCAGCTATACGGAATGGGTTCTCGGATTACGCGCCTGGTTTTAGGCGCGTATTATTTACACTTTGTACCAATCAATCCAGCAAATCTTCGTAGGCGATAGTTGGATAATTTTTTATCAAACTCCATGGAGGTGTCGCTGGAGCAGAATTAATGGTGACAGTAATTTTATTATCCATAGTGCCATCGAAGCGCCCGCTTTCTATAGACAAAGGTAACTGATTAGTTTCGTCCCATAAAATGCGGGTGAATTCTTCTGAATTTTTCTTCTCATACCAGGTTGCGCCTGAGGGTGCTGGTTGCTTGAGAACAGCCATTTTTTTAAGACTATCACGATTGACAAGGTAGTAAGCGGATTCCCATTCTCCGTTAAACCCCAGAGTACCGTATTCAGTTTCACGCGGTTCTATAATTTTCTTATCAGCGGTTCTTACAAAACGAAATTTAATGTGGTTGTTCGCATCTTTCACGATCCATTTTGCTGCTGTAGCAAAATTTAAATCATGCTCATGATTTTCCTCATCAACAGAAACATGTTGCTTTGGAGATTTTGAGACAATACGTTCACTCCAAATGACGTTCGTATCGCGAATAAATTTTTCCTGAAACTGTGTTTTTTTGGTAACACCTTCGGACGTAATAGCCATACTCTCGAATGTCATTACGGCAGATAAGGGCGTGGCATTTACGCGCTCTGCCAAAAAAACTGCTACTAAAACTACAAATTTAATCATATCTTTCTCGAGGTAAATTAAAAAAACACCTGACCATAGATCAGGTGTTTTGAGCAGCTTTTACTTAAAAACCAAATGCACTATTTAACAAACTAAATACCTTGGTGTTATCTATAGTCCCTTTGAATGTTTTCGAAGCTGCACCTGCACCGGTTGCAAACAACATCACATCACCACCGCCATGAGTTTCCGAACCTAAGGCAATAGCCGTTTCCTGCAAATAATCATCATGTAAAACTTGTGTGGCATCTGCATTGCCTTCAATCAAGGTAGAACGAGTTGCAGGGCGATTCGGTCCATTACCAAATACCAGTGTGGTGTAATTTTTTCCATTTACATCCAGTAATTCATTACCATCTTTGTAACTTTTGACAGTGCCGAGAACATCGCTACCGCGCTTTCCGTAGCCGTTAAATGCCATTGTGTGATCATGATCGGCTGTGACGACGATGAGTGTATTCGCCAAGCCAGGATCACGTTTTTGCATTTCTTCGAGCGCTGCTTTGATAGCATCATCAAATGCAATTGTATCTTCCATCACACGTTTAGCGTTTGTGCCATGCAACGCGTGATCTATACGACCACCTTCAACCATTAAAAAGAAACCATTTGTGTGCTTGCCCAACACATCGATTGCTTTTAATGTCATGGTCGTAAGACTGGGTTCGTCAATAGATTTTTTAACACGATCCAATTCATATTCCATATGGCTCGCATTAAAAAGACCAAACAATTTGTTGGTGGTTTTTCCATCAACTGCATTTAACGCGCTACCAGTGTTTACGTATGTATAACCTTGAGTGACCACTTCAGCCGTTAGATCGCGACCGTCAGTACGCTTACCTTTTGCAGCACCTGTACCGGTGTTGGGTAAGAAATAATCGCGACCGCCACCTAAGACTACATCCAAACCTGTGCCAAGTTTGGCGTTGTAACCTGCACCACCCACTACTGCTTGCGCTGCAATATTATTTTCAGCATCGCGATGACAAATGTGCGAATAAGTTGCTGCGGGAGTTGCGTGAGTAATGCGCGCTGTTGATACAGCTCCTACCGCTTTACCTTTTCCTTTTGCAATTTCCAAAATGGTATCAACTGGTGTTCCGTTGCCTGTCGCAGGGCAATTTGAATCTGCACCTGTGGGTTTTATTGCTTTGGTGTCCGCCGACATTGAAAGCACTTCGTTGTTCATCTTAACGCCAGTCATGTACGCGGCCATTGAAGGTGCTGAATCAGTCGTTTGTGCATCGTTTGAATAAGTTTTTACTCGGGCGGTACGCGTTTTACCGTCGAGTTTTTCCATATTTAACTCGCCCTCTTCTTTATATTTGTAAATGCGTGCAGCAGTTACTGTAGTTGGGCCCATACCGTCGCCCAAAAAGAATATGACATTTTTCGCTTCGCCTGCTGCAAATGCTGCTGGTGTAATTACTGGCAGGAGCGCAGCGCTGGAGAGCAACAAGGTGTTAATAAGTAATTTTTTCATGATCAATTCCTGTCGGCCTCTGTGATTACAGATCTACTGCGCTACGAATCAGCGAGAAAACTTTGGTGTTGTCCATTACTCCGGCAAAGGAGTCAGCGTTCTTGCCCATCGCACCTAAAAACACGTTAGTACCGCCATGTGTTTCGCTACCCGCGGCAACAGGAATAACGGCTTCCTGGTGATAACTATCTGCAAATACTTGCGCATCGGTCAACGCGGGGAAATTTTTACGATCACCCGCAGTGCGATTTTCGCCGTTACCAAAGCCAATAATGCTAAAAGGCATTCCATCCGAATCTTTTGCGATGGAGCCGTCGCTGTAGTTTCTCAACAAACCAAGCACACCTGGATTATTCACGCTGGTTTTACCGGTTCTTGCGGCGTATCCGTTAAGCACGAGGGTATGATCGTGATCGGCTGTGACAACAATTAATGTGTTTGCTAATGTCGGATCAATTTTTTTAATTTCTTCGATGCCAGCTTTAATTGCGTTATCAAAAGCAATGGTGTCTTGCAGTGCTTTAATTGCAGTGGTTTCGTGCAACGCATGGTCGATGCGTCCGCCTTCAACCATTAAAAACATGCCTTTTTTATTATTTTTTAAAACCTGAATAGCTTTTACCGTCATCTCAGACAAACTTGGTTCATTAGTGCTTGCGCGCACTAGATCGTAAGTCATGTGACTGGAATTAAATAAACCGACAATTTTTGTCGCCGTGGTTGGATCAAGTGCATCGAGCTCTGCTTTGTTGCTAGCGTAACTGTATTGTTGTGTTTTTAATTCGGCAATTAAATCGCGGTTATCCGTGCGTTTTCCACCTGCGGTTGTCGATTGGAAAAATTGGCGGCCAC
Source organism: uncultured Gammaproteobacteria bacterium (assembly GCA_966096785.1). Lineage (GTDB taxonomy): Bacteria > Pseudomonadota > Gammaproteobacteria > Pseudomonadales > Cellvibrionaceae > Cellvibrio. Next base: position 11,242 of record CBHTVU010000059.1, read on the forward strand.
CACCCAGTACAACGTCAATACCATCACCTAATTTCGCGTTAAAACCTGCACCTGCCGGAACCATTTGCGCCGCAATGGTATTTTCACCATCACGATGACAAATGTGAGAATAAGTTGCCGCGGGTGTTGCGTGAGTTACACGTGTGGTAGTGACTACCCCGGTTGCCAAACCTTTTTCTTTTGCAATTTCAAGTAAGGTGGTCACTGGTGTGCCGTTTGTGTCTGGACAAGTACTATCTGCACCGCTCAAATAACTTGCGCCATTTGCATCGAATGCTTTGGTGTCGGCACTCATGGAAATAACTTCGTTATTCATTTTTACGCCGGTCATGTACGCAGACATTGACGGCGCAGAGTCAGTAACTTGTGCATCGTTTGAATAGGTTTTAATAAATGCCGTTTCGGGGAACGTGTCTATGGTTAATTCGCCGTCTTCACCTACACCATAAATTCTGGCCGCAGTAAGCGTAGTTATGCCCATGCCATCGCCCAGAAAAAACACAACATTTTTTGGCGCAGCCGCACTACTTGAGCTGGAACTTGAGCTCACAGAAGAGACAACGGAGCTAGAACTCATGGAAGAAACAGTGGAGCTTGAACTTGCTGCAGAGGAAACCACTGAACTTGAGCTGGAATTGGTTGGAATCGGGCTCGCCGATTTTGAGCCTGAGCTACCACCGCAAGCTGTTAAGGCCATGGATATGGCTGCAGATAATACGAGTTTTTTCATATAACCCTCCTTTAAGGTTGACGCTACCTTAGGAGGCTAAGATGAAATATTTAAGACATAAAAATGACGGTTTTATGATGTTTTAGGAGACACAACTTTTAGTGTGCGAGAAGCAATCTGTTAGCCTGAAATTATCTCAAGGCTAAACCCTGGTCGCGGTAATCCTTAAGAAATACACCAAAGTCGCCTTCTTTTAACGCGCGCTTTATTAAAAAAGTTTTATCCATTTTTTTCTTTTCTACATCAGCCAAATCCACCATCACCGCCTTACCGAGCTGGTCATCCTGATTTTTTACCAAAACGACTCTCGGTAAATGACGATACTTGGTGTTGGTTTCAAACACTATACCGATTAAACCATTCACTAATTCAACCAAGGTACCTGGTGGATACAAACCGACACTCTTAATAAATTCAAGCGCTAAGCGATCATCAAAATGAGTGCCGCGATCTTTAAAAATAATCTTTAAGGCTTCGGTTGATGGAATGCTGGGAGAATAACATCGGTCTGCCGTCATCGCATCGTAAGCGTCGACAATAGAAATAATTTTCGCCAATTCGGAAATGCCCGCAGACTTCAAGCCGCGCGGATACCCGGTGCCATCCACCTTTTCGTGATGGCTGTAAGCTACGTCTATGGTGCTATTGGGAATTCCGGGTGATGCCATTAGCAAATTGCGGCCATGGGTTGCATGAGCGCGCATGGCTGCCAATTCTTTATTATTTAATGAAGACGGCTTGTGGAGAACTTCAGGCTGGACACGCATTTTTCCAACGTCATGAAGCAAGCCACATAAGCCGAGCTTTTCCAGATCGGCTTCGCTCATGCCGAGATGTCTGCCAAACGCAATCGCGAGAATACAGACATTTAAGCAGTGCTCTGCAGTGTATTCATCCTGGCTACGAATTTTGGACATCCACAGCAAAGCATCCGGGTTACGCAAAATACTGTGCACACAATCTTTTACCGTGCTTTTGGCCTGCTCGGTATTAATAACACCACCAAGGCGTATGTCATCCAGAAGGGTTCGTGTAAGACGGCGTGCGGACTTATAGGTATCAATCGCCGCCGAGTGCTCGGCTTTGGCGTCAACTTTATTGATATAGGAAACTTTCTTAGCCTGGCTTTTCACCACAGCGCGTTCTTCAGGGGCAACCCATTCTTCGGTAACGGCATCTACCCAAACGTGTTCGGAATACTCAGCAATTGTGTCTATGTCATCGAGGGTTTCGACCACAAAACCTTGCATTAAAAAAGGTGTTTCAAGCCAGGGGCGATCGAGCTCGGAAACAAACATACCAATTTTGAGTTCAGATACGTGAATCTTGATCGTCTTCTCTGACGACTTCACGTAACCCGGGCGTACTTCTTTAAAGTCCAAGCTAACCTCACTACTTCCCGTGTCGCTTCTCAATTTTTCATTAGAATGGGATGTTTATATCAGTGTAACCGTTTAACGCACAAGTGAAGCGAACAAAAAGGCCTAAACATGCAGATGCCTATTCCAAAGTGCTCATTATTAACAATGTCGATTCATCTGCGGGGATTCTTAACCTAACTTTTCCTAGCGCGATTTTGCTTCATCCCATAACACCGTCATCTCTTCTATTGTAGATTCGGTTAGCGGTTTTTTCAGGTGAGTTTCAATGTAATTAAAACGACGTTCAAATTTCTGATTGGCCTTACGTAAGACAAGCTCAGGATCTATTTTTAGGTAGCGACTTACGTTTACCACCGCAAAAAATAAATCGCGGAACTTTGCCGAGCTGGCTGTAAAAAATCATCTGAAATAATAAATCACCTAACACGTCTTAAAACTCGTCACAGCAGAGACAGATATAAGTCAAACTCTTGTAGTGAAGCACTTGAATGAAGTGGCCAACAAAAACCAGACAAATCGCTTATTGTACATGTACTATTGTGCCGCGATAATTAACGATATAAAGACCGTTTTTATCTGCTATTAAATCTTTAATTTCATAATTTTTAGTTTGGACTAGCTCAGTGGCTTCGCCGGTCTCAATTGAAATTTTTAGTATTCTATTTTTTGTTTCACCGGTTTCTGCAACATACAGATTAAATCCATCACTTGTTATAGCTGAAAATTTTTCATGAATGAATGGTTCTCCTTGATGAGTGATGTTGAGGGTTGTCGTAAAGCCAGATGAAACATCAATTTTTCGAATATCAGATATATCAACACCATCAACCTGACCATCCTCAGTTACGAAAAGACTAGTTCCATCTGTAGTTATATCTCGCATATTTAAAAATGTTGCTATATCACCATCGCTATGCCCATTAGTTTGTACTTGCCCCGCTAAAGTTGTCACCAGTTCAGTAGACAAAGAAAGTTTACGAACAGTATTATTCATATAGTCAATGATATAAAGATTTTCACTATCTGTAACAATTGCACGTGAATCGTAAAAGCGAGCATCGAGACGATAACCATCTGTATTTCCAATAGAATAGCTATCATCGTAACCAGCAAATAGGGACATATAACCAGTTGCAAGATTCATTCTGTATATTGCTCGATCGTTTGAGGCATATAGATAAATCCCATCCGTTGTAAGCCCCGTCAAACGATACCCCCCAGAAAAACCCATGCTACTGGTGAACCCTGTTATAGGATCATACTTGCGTGTGGATTCTGACCAAAAATCGGCAATATAGAAATTTATTCCATCAGTAGTTATGAGATCAGGTGCGACGAAGGTAGCTTTAGAATTATCGCCATCGGAGTAATAAGGAAACCAAACATAATAGATACCCTGAAATGGGTTAAAGCCCGTGAAATATGTTTCAACATAATCTAGTGGTGATCCAGCGACCAGCTTAACTGAATCGTCTTTAGGGTTGAGCTCTACAACACTTAATTTATTTATAGAATAGAAAGCACCGCCCAGTACTGTGAGATCTCTAATTTTTTCAGTATTTTCTTCAAGGGTTACTTCCTTACTTGCTATATTGATTTTTCTAACATGGAGCTGATCCAAAACATATAAGTATATTCCATCAGTCGTTATTTTAGGGTCTGTTAAGGACAAGGACTCTACTATAGTGGTTACTTGGGTAGAACTTATATCAATCTGCCGTATTGCATTATTACCAGAATCGTAAACAAAAAGATAATTAGCATCGTACGCTATTGCATTTGGCTTTTTGAATCGAGTTGCTGCACCCACACCATCTTTATAACCTGCTGCATCCACTGCTCCAGCAATAGTTGTAACCTCGCCATTATTTAACGAAATTTTCCTTATAGCGTTATTACCCGTATCTGCTACGTAAAGATCAAATCCATCAGTCGTTATTCCACTTGGATTGTTAAAGGTCGCAATTATTCCATCATCTGAACCTGCAATTTCCGGAAGCCCTGCAAACGTCGATACATAACCTGTTGCAAGATTTACTTTCCTTATACAATGATTACCAGAGTCCGCTATATATAAGTACTCGCCAAGAACGACCATGTCTTTAGGCGCATTGAACAGAGCCGAACTACCCTCTCCATCTTTAAAACCAATATTAGTCTCTAATCCTTTAGGGAGATTATTAGAGCCCACTAGAGTCAAAACCTCATCGCGTTCAATATTTAACCGGCTTATTACTCCCGATTTATTATCCATTAAATATAAGTTTGCGCCGTCATTTTCTATTAGTCCAAGGTCTTTAAATCTAGCCTTGAGGGCAGAACCATCAATGCCAAGCCGACCTATGAGAACATTTAGCTCTCCTGTTAAATCCAGAGGTGAACCATTGCTTTGAATAAATCCGCCCATCAGCCTTGATCGAGTAGATGATGAATTGTTGGAAGAAGCAGAGATAGAGGCAGTGCTAGAGGTAGCTTCAGACGAAAAACTTGCCGAGGCAAATGAACTAGAAGTATTTGAACTAGATGATTTCGAGCTACCACATCCCTGCAGTAGCACTAAAATAATACATATTAGAAAGTGTTTAGTAGACATAAGTCCTCTCTTTAAGTGCACAAAATCCTGCTTCTCGAGCATCCGCTACTTCGTAAGCTTATTATAAAGTAGATGGAGCTGATTCTCCCCGCTAAAATGGACAATTTGTTTTCACACTAAGCATTGTTAATATTCTACCGGTTATACATAACCAAGTCCCGAATGTAACGTAACTTTTCTTCACTACCTCAGTCTTTTTCCTAACGGGATTTCGCTTCATCCCATAACACCGTCATCTCTTCTATTGTAGATTCGGTTAGCGGTTTTTTCAGGTGAGCTTCAATGTAATTAAAACGACGTTCAAATTTCTGACTCGCTTTACGCAACGCAAGTTCCGGATCTACTTTTAGATATCGACTCACATTCACCACAGCAAAAAACAAATCACCCAACTCCTCTTCTATGGCTTGCTGATCGTCAGTTGAGAGTGCCTCTTCTACCTCAATTAGCTCCTCCCGAACTTTTGCAATGGGCCCCTGAACATCTGCCCAGTCAAAACCGACACCGGCGGCACGTTTTTGTAATTTTGCTGCACGGCTTAATGCGGGCAAATTAAGCGGAACATCCGCCAGTAAACCCTGCGAACCTTTTGCGTTACGCTCTTGTTGTTTGATTGCCTCCCAACGCGCTTTTACGTCTGTAGGCAAAGTGTGGCGATTGTCTATTTTGCTCTGCAAGCTTCCATCCGGAAAAACATGCGGATGACGACGCACGAGTTTTTCCACCAAATCAGAAACCACCCCGGCAAAATCAAAACGATTTTCTTCTTTGCCGAGTTGGCTATAAAAAATCACCTGAAATAACAAATCACCCAATTCTTCCTTAAGGTGTACAAAATCCTGTTTCTCAATCGCATCGACAACCTCATATGCTTCTTCCAAGGTTGATGGTGCGATAGTTGAATAATCTTGCTTAATATCCCACGGACAACCCGTAAGTGGATCGCGCAGGCGCGCCATTAAATATAAAAGATCATCGGTGGAGTATTTGTAATTTGTCATGGATTTTCCATCATTTTTACAAGTAAATTTATACTGAGGAATACAGAAATGAGCTGGAAGAATTAAGCCAATAAATGCTGATAGAAAATATTTTCAAAGTTCTATTCTGACAGCAGTTTATCCATTCTTTCCAAATGTGCAATCAAAGGCACACTACTGAGGTTTAACACACTAAAATATTCCTCTGCCATGGGTTTTACACCGCTGACATTGGGTAGCGGCAAACGATGCTCAACCATGAAATATAAACGTGGAATAAAAATAAATTGGAGCCACTGCGGAAAATTTAAGGTATCAATCGCAAAAGGTTGTGTGCTCGCCAAAGCTTCTTCAGATGGCGAGTCGAATTCCCACAACCGCAGTTCGCGCAATTCTTTTTCAACATCAATGAGAATTTCAGCAACGGCTATATGTTTTTGAGACATTAAATTCTCGCATAAAAAAGTAATAGACTAAAATTACTTTTAAACAGGGAGTCGTCATCCTCGCGTAGCGGGGATCCATATGTGACAGATGCGAGCAAAAGCTGGATCCCCGCTACGCGAGGATGACAAAGGATAAATATATTAACAGCTCGCAATTAAATAGAATTGTTTTTAAAACAGACTATTTATGCACCACCTGCGTAAAAGGAGGCAAAGAATTCAAAATAGCTTTACCGTACCTTTTGGTGAGAATCCGGCGATCCAGCAAACTTATTTTTCCGGTATCAGTTTCGGTTCGCAATAATCTACCGCAGGCTTGCACCAACTTTAATGAAGCATCTGGTACGGTGATATCCATAAATGGATTTCCTCCGCGGGACTCAACCCATTCTGATAGCGCCGATTCGATTGGGTCATCGGGCACAGCAAACGGAAGTTTTGCAATAATGACATGGCGACAATAATCGCCAGGCAAATCTACACCTTCAGCGAAACTTGCAAGGCCGAATAAAATACTCCCTTCGCCATCATCAATTTTACGCTTGTGCTGCGTGAGCATTTCTTGCTTGGAGTTATCACCTTGAATCAAAATTAAATCGCGGATGCTATCCGGCATTTCATCGTAGACTTCTTGCATTTGCCTACGTGAGGAAAACAACACCAGGGTTCCCTCTTTTTTATCAAGCAGTTTTGGCAAGTGATCAATGAGCGAAATTGTGTGAACGTCTGCATTGCTAGCATCAACCGCAAACGCCGGAATTTCCAAAGTCGCCTGCGCAAAATTAAATGGGCTAGGCACAACCTGATAGTTGGCATTTGTCGGTGTACCCGCGCGCATTTGAAAACGTTGGAAATTTCCAAGTGCGGTTAAGGTTGCAGACGTAACAACAGCTCCGCAACACTTTTCCCACAAACTATATTCGAGCGTTTTAGATGCGAGTATGGGGCTTGAACAAACTTCTATATCTATATTGCCGGAGGAATCTACCGGCGTTAACCAGCGAGCCTTTGGAACAGAGGAGGCAGAATCAGGTATCGCGTAACTTGCCCACAATTCACGATTAGCTTCAGAACGCGACTGCCAGGTACCTATAACGGGAAAATTATTTTCCAAATCAATTTTGGGAACTGGGCAATGAGGATCTTCCATAGCCTCATTCAGCTCGTCGCACATTTTACTTAACAAATCCGTCAAACGATCAAAACTGCGCTGCAGCTCTACCGAGGGTAACAACAAGGATTGTGGTATGACGCCATCTTTAAAACGATAATTTGATTGTCTATCGTCCAACAAAATGGTTTGCACTAAACTTTCGAGTGCTGGATAAAGTTGATCGAGCCGCTGTTTACAATCGATAAATGCTGCCGGTAATTGCTCTGCATATCTATCAACATTTCCCGCTCCGCTAATTTGACCTAGAATTGCACCCAAACTTTTATTACATTGATCTAACCATTTGCTGGTAGAAGTCATTCGGCTATGGTGTGCAAAATGACTGAGAGCTTTTTGCGGAAGATGATGACCTTCATCAAAAATATAAAGTGTGTCTTTTGGGTCTGGCAATATCGCCCCACCGCCCAAAGCCAAATCTGCAAGCACCAAATCGTGATTGGTGACAATACAATCAACACTATGCAAAGAATCGCGCGCCTTAAAAAAACTACACGACGACACATTTGAGCAGCGGCGCCCCGTGCACTGGCGATGATCGGTAGTGATAATTTGCCACTCGTCTTGCTCTAAAGCTTGCGGCCAAGTGTCACGCTCGCCGCTCCATTTGTTCGATGCCAATGCATCCATCATAGACTGATAAAGCTTTATATCCTGCGCTGTAACGCTGGGCATCTCATCTTCATAAAGAGCACGCGTTGGATTTAA
>CBHTVU010000060.1:0-19242 GCA_966096785.1 uncultured Gammaproteobacteria bacterium
AGCGGCATAAAAACACGCGATCATTTCCATTATTTTTGGTTGGGCTGTAGCAAAAAAATCAATACTTATCGCTACCCAATAAGTGCCGCCGTGTTAGCGTTATTTATTGCGGGCTTTTATTTTATACCGCGTTGGTTGGTGCCAGGCTATGCAGCTAACTACGTGGAAATCGCGAATTTTCAAAACTTGATGAATGCCGATGGAAAATCGGACTATTTTTCATCTGGTATCACCGAGGCAGTAAGATCACAGCTCGCCGATATGCGCGATGTATACATTGTTGATGCAGACAAAGGCATACATGCACCAATCCGACTTGAAGGTAGTGTACAAAAAATTGGGGATAACCTGAGAATTGCCTATAGAATTTTTAGAAGAGACGGCAATGTACAAATCGCTGGCGGAAAATTGGACGGCGCCTATCAAGATATTTTTATTCTGCAGGATCGGTTAGTTGGTGATATTGCACGAAATTTGGCTACGGAGTTTAAGTTACAAAATTTTAGACCCGCACCCCTGAAGCTTACAAATGATATTACGGCGTATGATTATTATTTGCAGGGGATGGATTATCTTAGCAAACCTTTATCACAAGAGAATTTTGATGCGGCCATCCAAAGATTTAGTGAAGCAGTAGTACATGATAATCAATTTAATCTTGCTTATTCTGGGCTGTGTGAAGCGTTCAGACTAAAATATGAATTAATAAAATCAAATAATTTGATTAAGAAGGCTGAAGAATATTGCCTTGTAGCCCTAAATCAAAATAATGACTCTCCAAAGGCGCTGCAAGCAATAGGAGCTGTCTATAGAGATCTGGGTAGATATGGTGAGGCCTTACAATATCTAGAAACCGCAAGGGCTATTGACCCAGACAGTGTAGTGGCATCTATAGCTTTGGCTAAAACCTATGCACTTATGCACAACGACATAGCGGCAGAAGCTCTGTACATATCTACGATACAAAAGGCGCCCAAAGACTGGAGAAGTTACCATAGCTATGGATATTTTTTAATGAGTAAGGGACGTTACTTGGAGGCAATTCGAAATTACAAAGAGTCCCTAAATATAACACCTGAAAACCTTGCTGCATTCAATAATATTGGAGCTGCAAATGTAAACATAGGAAATTTTGTCGAAGCTGCTAATGCCTTCGAAAAATCTGTTGCCATAACGCCAAGCAGCTGGAGCTTTTCTAATCTTGGGGACACCTATTATTTTTTAGGAGATTACTCCAAGGCAGCAAAAATGTATCAAGAGGCTCTTCGCTTGGAGCCCGATAGTTATTTTGCATTGTTAAATTTAGCAACCGCTTATTTACTCATTCCAGAAAAAAAACACTTATCTAAAGATATATTCAATAAAGTATTATATCTTGCGAATCAAGATATTGAATTAAATCCAAATACTGCAATTGGTTATCAATACAGCGCTTTAGCTCTTGCAAGTATAGAAAATATCTCCGAAGCAAAAAAAATGTTGCTGCTTGCTGACGCGATAGAAAATACCTCAAGTGAAAGCTACTATGCACATTTAAAAGTTGCAGTAGCAGATCATAGTAAAGATGATATGCGATACTATGCGAAAGCATTGTTAGCAACAGGGTATTCCGAGAAAACACTCCGCGCTGACCCGAGCTTTTCGGTGTTAAAAGAGGAGCAATTTAAGGATATTTTTAAAAACAGTAAATAATTTAAACTTATTAGGAGATTACAATGCGAAAAATAAAGTATTCTTTCGTTTTTACATTTTTTTTGTTTTTGAGTGCATGTTCGTGCAATAGCGTCAAGGTGAAAAATATTAGTGCTTTATCTGGTACCGACACAGCAGTCGTCGGGATTTCTTTAGACTCGAAAGGATATCCGCAACATACAGTAGGGCGTATTGAAGTTAAACCAGGCCAGAAAATTTTATTTGCTGGCCCCGAAAAATTTTCCATTTTCTTTAAAAACGGAATATCGCCTTATAACGACTCAGATTTTAGATCCTTGTCTGGGTTAAATAGAGAGAGCTTGCAAAAGCAAAGAGTAGAGTTTGCATCCATCAATAATATTGTAGTAATACCAATCCCCAAAGATTTATTTGATCGCCCAGAAAATCGAGGGAAACCCTACATTGACTATTATTACGGCATTAATGTGAATGGTCTCGAAATTGATCCGCCCGTGCGAGTTATTCCACTTAATTAATATCGATTGATTTAAAGTGGCCTGTTAAACTACGTTTTCAATAGCGGAGGTGCCCAACCAAAAAGTTGGGCAAGGCTGGACCAAAGATAGGGATGGAACGAAAATAATTTGTATCATAATCAACGGTACTTTTACCGCTGATGTTGTAAATACAAAGTTATACGTATTGATAATTAAACTATGAATGGAAGCACGTAACCCAACCCATGACCCAATAATATAGAAATAAATCCAATGAAAATAACTAACCTAACATTCGCCATAATCTCTTCCATTTTAGTGGCAAGCTGCAGCCCTGATAAAAGTGAAAAAAGTGCCGCTAGTGCGCAATCTGCCACCCCTTCAGCCTCCACGATAATCGTGTACTCAAATGCAATTTATCCGCTGGGACAAGTAATTCACCTTCCTGTCGAACCAGAATCGGTGCAGTTTCAGACTATCAATCTTGCAGTGAAAGCTGCGGGAGCAGCTGAAGAATGGGGAATTGTTGCGTTGATGAAGTTTAGTGATGAGAATATGAAAGTTGTGTTGGAAAATTCTCGTCCAATCGACGACAAAAACTTACCTGTCGCTTTTGGATTTGACTGGTTGAAACCAGACGTGGACGCAAACTTCAAAAAAGATGCAGCGGGTAATAATTATGAATTTAACAAATCTGCATTGAGCGCGGAATACTTTTATAGATCGCCGCTTATTCAAGGCGCAAGCTATCAAGTATCACCTAACGAATTACTCGTTTATATTCATACTGCGCAATAATTTATTGATCAAACGACACGCTTTGGCGGCCTAAATAATCGCCAAAGCGTTTAAACTTGATTCATTTTTCAGCGTTTCTGGCATATTTTTATTTCAAGAATCACCACGTGCCAACTTCGAAATAACACGTGCCACATGTGAATATTTCACTACTCACTCCCGTACTTATTCACATACACCCCACCCTCAAGCGCCTATCTTTACACCTGTAGCAGGGATACAACAAGGACAAGTGTACGAACGTTCAAGTTACGTTGGCCAAGGACCAGGGCCACCCGGTTACGCCAATCGCATAACACTCAAACTGCATATAAACCCTAGAATGCAGAACCCAACTTGAGGTTTTCTCATAGCCATGTGAAAGGGATCGGATAATGATAAAAAAATCACTTATGGCTGCTATTTTATTTTTCTACTCAATCAATGTAATTTCACAAACCGATATCACCCGTTGTAATTTTTCCGCTAAAAACCAGGCCATTAACCTAAGCAATAATTTCAACTTGTGCGATATTGATAATTTTCACAGGTTAACTGAAGAATTTACTCCCGCTCCCAGTCATGCACACAACGAGGCTAGCTTTCCATTTCACGTTAAGAAAAATAAAGGTTCTTTAGCGCAATCTGTAACTGTGATGTTATTTATTCCCGGACTTATTATTTTACTATTTTCGCGCCATTCAAAATCCGCAAAATAATATTAACTGAATCATCTACTCAGGACGCTCGATCGCATAACCTTTCGCCTGAAGAGCGGCCAGATACCCATCGGGTTTGTAGAGTTCCGCCATAGGTAGCATTGCGAAAGTGGACTCATTCGTCGCCAGTGCAGTTTCAGCTGCCGTCAACCACTCTGACTTCAGCAATTTTTTAATATCCTGCAAGCCTTGTTCTTGTGCCATTTCAGAATTCAACACTGCAGACTCGCAGTCCTCTCTCTCATCATGATAAGGCAAATTGCGCAGCGCTATGACATCACCCGTGGCCCAGGCATTAGCGCGTGTACGCATGGCATCCAAATCTGTCTCTAAACGATCAAGCGTTTTTGAAAAACATTCAATGTCATCAAGCGAAGACTTTTTAAATTTTTTGGCAATAGCGCGAGGATTTGAAACAGTGTGATCAACCATGGGGCGCGTAGTTTTTATTTTTTTTTCTCTTACAATGGCTTCCACTCTCCAACGCACACTGTCGTAGGGAACCATAGCTGATTTTTCGATGGACTTTTTAAACAGTTCTGTCGCAGCGAATATAGGGCGATGCTTTTCAATATCATTATCTTTGCCGATATACTTTTCTTTCAACAAAATCCAACGTGCATAAAGATTTTCGGGCAAAACATCAACTAATTTTGCGCCATCCGGGTTGTTTTTGATCCCCACCAAAGACGGCAATAAACTTAATTTTCCCCAAAAACTAACCTCGAGCTTTACACCGGGTTCACGCAAAAATTCTTGCGACTCGGCAACCGCAGCCTCAACTTGTTTCGAATGCCAATGCATATCTTTTGAGAGTGGCGACAGGGTGCCCATGACCCACATAACGTGATCGTTTTTATAGACACGCCATAAACTCGGCCCCGGTTGCTCCCCCACTACCAACACTTCGTCAATGTCTTCATCGGAAGTTTTTGAAGCGCCTAAAGCATCAGACTCTTGTGCAATTACACTTGTACTACATAAAACGAGAGCACACAGCATCAGGTTAAAAATAGATGAAAATTTATTTATATTTTTCATGATTCAATTTTACAAGAAGACAATTTGAGTATGACTCTCATATACTCCAGTAGTTTCACTGAAAGTAATTGGTGGGTCACGGCTGCTACATTGTGTCTACTATATATGAACCCAATATTAATAATAAAATAAATTCTTTAATTTAGGCGCACCGAAGATTCATAGTTAATCTAATCCTTGATAGAGTTTATGTGACTTGCTCCACTCGCATTACTCTGCAATTCAGCCCGCCCGAGGTAGCGAATGTTGGATGCCCCACTGGCTTCTGCCTTTAGGTGTTCTGTAGCCTTCATATCTATGTTGGAAGCTCCACTTGCATCTACATTCGCTTGCACTGCTGTTAATAATTTTCCGCGAAAGTTACTTGCACCACTGGCATCCACTTTTAAAAATTTAACCTGCCCAGTTGCTTTAACATCCACATTTGCTGCACCGGATAAGTTAAAACTCGCCTTGTCTGCGCGGAGTTGTTGAAAGCGAGAATTACTTGCACCGGTTAATTCTACAAAGAAATTTTGTACAGTGAGGTTGGCAAAATTTACCTCAGCAGCTCCACTTGCTTTTACCTCAAGTTCCTTAGCGTTCCAATCACCCAAGGTGGCGTGTGAGGCGCCACTGATGCCTAGATATTTCAGATTTCTGAGTTGTAAAACATATCGCGCATGATCGTCATCTCTATCGAACCAATGAAAAAAATTAAAACCATTACCGAGGTTTCTAACACTTAAGGTGAGCTTGCCACCGCTTTGGTCAACGACCACCCTATCCATGATTTCTTTTTCCGCCTCTACACGTAGGGATTCAGAATCTCCTTGCACTAGCTCCAAACGACCACCTCCGTGCACAACAACTTCATGCACATTTTTAATATCATAAGCTTTGGCAATAATTTCCTCTGCGCATAATTGAGATGCTGATACTAAGGTAAAAAGCAAAGCACATGCTTGTACAGTAGCTGTTGGTAAAATTTTCATACGTTCTCCAGATGACGACGTAAATTTCATAATTAAAAAATTATTTTTTTGCGGTTAAATTACTGGCACCGCCGATAGAAGAAGATACTTGAGGATTGCCATAATAGTTAATATCAGAAGCTCCGCCTGCGTTCACCGTCAACGACCTGGAAGCTCTTACATCAACATCTGCTGCTCCGCCCGCAATAACGTCTGCAGTAATACTGTCGAGTTTTTTTGCTTTGCAATTACTGCCACCGCTGGCATTAATCATTAATAAATTTGTTGTTCCACTATTTTCAAATTCAAAATCAGAACCACCTGACACATTCAACCGTACACTTTCACTGGTAGCATTTTTTACTTTCACACTTGAACCACCCGAAGCCTCTATACTTAACTCTTTTACATTCAACTGTGCAAAGTTTACGTCGGTTCCACCTGAGGCTTTGGTGGATAGTGCAACAAGACTTAAATTTCCAATCCTGGCGTCAACACCACCTGATAGCTCCATTGATTTAAGATTTTTTACCACTAGTGTGAAAACCACTTCGCCTTGATTAAACCAGGTCGTTACATCGAGAAGTTTTTTCTCTACGCGTAAACTAAGTGTGTTGTTGGTTAAATCAACATGAATCTGCTTTAACATATCCGCCGAGGTTTTTAATTTCAAACTCTCAGTCACGCCCTGGGTAAGCTCAAGTTTTATTCCTGAGCTGACCTGCACCTCCAAAACATCTTGAATTGGATAATCCCTTTCAATGCGCTCACTTGCACTAGTGTTTAAAGCGAGCAACAAGGTTGCAATAGATGTCGTTATCTGAGTTATTAATTTCATAGCCTTCCTTATTTGTTACGGGTTAATCAATGCGATCTTAGCGATGGATACTAACAATAATCTGTTAATTTCTTGGACACAATTTAGGGGAATTTGGATTCAAGGGCGCGTTAAAAAAGATGATCTGTCCCAAAAGATAAAAATTTGCAAAAGCAAGACTGGCAGGACACTTCAATTCAGGGATAATGGCAACCTTTCAAACACAGGTTTCATCTACCGCATTACGAGTTCGTTTTATGACCAGCCCAGCCAACAATCTCATATTACCCAGCATCTCCAAACGCATTGCCGATGAATTAAACGTTCAGGAACAACAGGTTAGCGCGGCCGTTGTGCTGCTGGATGAAGGTGCAACAGTACCTTTTATTTCACGTTACCGTAAAGAAGTTACCGGCGGATTAGATGACACCCAAATGCGCGTGCTCGAGGAACGTTTGCGCTACCTGCGTGAACTGGAAGAACGACGCGCAGCTATTTTGAAATCGATTATCGAGCAAGAAAAACTCACCCCAGAGCTTGAGCGCGATATCAATCTTGCCGATACCAAAAATCGGCTGGAGGACTTATATCTACCCTATAAACCCAAACGCCGCACCAAGGGGCAAATCGCGAAAGAAGCTGGCCTTGAACCCTTGGCCGAAGCGCTTATGGCAGATCCAAGTCTTAATCCTGAAGTTGAAGCTGCTAAATACTTCAACGCCGAGCACAAAATTGACGACGTAAAAACTGCGCTCGATGGAGCTAAATATATCCTCATGGAAAAATTCAGTGAAGACGCTGAATTGCTTGGTCGCTTACGTAATTTCCTCACTCAGGAAGGAACATTGTGCGCACGGGTTGTGGCAGGTAAAGAATCGGACACTTCACAAGAAGTACAAAAATTCCGCGATTATTTTGAGCACAACGAACCACTAAAATCAGTACCTTCTCATCGCGCCCTGGCGATGTTTCGCGGTCGCAATGAAGGCGTTTTGTCCCTGGCAATCAATGTGGGCGATGAAGAGACTAGAGTGGGTCATCCATGCGAAACCATGATTGGTGAGCATTGGCAAATCAAAGATCAGGGGCGTGCAGCGGATACCTGGTTAGCGGAAGTAGTGCGCTGGACCTGGCGAGTAAAATTATTAACGCATCTTGAAACTGATTTACTCAGTGAGCTGCGTGAAAAAGCAGAAGATGGTGCGATTAAAGTATTTGCGTCCAACTTGAAAGATTTATTACTCGCAGCACCAGCCGGACAAAAAGCCACTATAGGTCTGGACCCTGGCATGCGCACTGGTGTGAAAGTTGCCGTGGTAGATGCAACCGGAAAAGTTCTTGATCACACAGTTATGTACCCGACTCCACCGCTGAATAAAATTGCAGAATCTGAAGCGATTTTGGTTCACCTGTGTAAAAAATATGACGTGGGTTTAATTGCGATTGGAAATGGTACTGCGTCGCGCGAAACCGAAAAATTTGCAAAAGATGTGCTGAAAGCTCACAAAGACATCACCGCTACCACTGTCATTGTCAGTGAAGCGGGCGCATCGGTTTATTCAGCGTCTGAATTTGCCGCAAAAGAATTTCCGGATTTGGATGTAACTATTCGCGGCGCTATTTCCATCGCGCGTCGCCTGCAAGATCCCCTGGCAGAATTGGTAAAAATAGATCCCAAATCCATTGGTGTTGGTCAATACCAACACGATGTTTCTCAATCACAATTGGCGCGCTCGCTGGATGCGGTTGTAGAGGACTGCGTGAACGCCGTGGGTGTTGAGGTCAACACTGCATCTGCCGCCCTGCTTGCTCGGGTGTCCGGTTTAAATACGACACTTGCCAATAATATTGTTGAATTTCGCAATGCTAACGGTGTATTTAAATCTCGCGCAGCATTGAAAAAAGTCCCACGTTTTGGCGAAAAAACTTTTGAACAAGCTGCCGGGTTTTTACGTGTTGCTGGCGGCACCAACCCTTTGGATGCATCCGCTGTTCACCCGGAATCCTATTCTGTTGTTGAAAAAATTGCTGAAAAAAATCAACGCGAAATGAAAGGCCTGATTGGTGATTCAAACTTTTTACGTGGATTAAAAGCCGCTGACTACATCGATGAAAAATTTGGTTTGCCTACAGTTACCGATATTATTAAAGAGCTCGATAAACCCGGTCGCGACCCTCGCCCTGAATTTAAAACCGCGACTTTCCAGGAGGGTGTAGATACGATTAACGATTTGGTGCCAGGAATGATTCTGGAGGGCACGGTAACCAACGTTACCAACTTCGGTGCCTTTGTGGATATAGGCGTTCACCAGGATGGACTCGTGCACATTTCCGCCCTGTCGCATACATTTATTAAAGACCCGCGTGAAGCCGTAAAAGCGGGTGATATTGTAAAGGCGAAAGTGATGGAAGTAGATGTTGCACGCAAACGTATCGCGCTCTCTTTACGACTTGATGACACTCCCGGCGAAAAAGTTGAGGGAGCATCCGGCGGTAAAGGTGGTTCACGGCCGCAGTCGCAAAATCAACAGCGCAATGCCCAGAAAAACAACCCTGCACCCGCCACTATGGGAACCATGGGTGCGTTATTGCAACAGGCACTAAAGAAGAAGTAAGCTACAACTGATTTTTAATTCCCGATAATTTACTAGTGAGGCGCCTATGAAAAAAATACTGTTTGTCTTTATATCCACCTTGTGTGCATTCACATTACAAGCTGAAGCTCGCGAACTGAAAAATATTTCTATTCAAGATGCGCTCGCATCGGACGAAGCAAAACTGAACCTGCCAGATGACGTAAAATTTTATTTTGGTGATACAAAGCCAGAAGGCAATATTTCAAAAACAATCGGCGAATATACTTTTGATCGTCAAATTAATGCTTCATTGAAATCGCAAATTACCGCGTGTCATTCAGCACTAATAGTAGCACTTAAAGATTTGCGCGAAGCAGCAAAAAAGGAAGGCGCAACAGCTGTTGTTAATATCAAGTCCAATGCAAAAGGTAAGGCGCTTTCTAGCAAAGAAATTTACGCGTGCGATTCTGGTGTTTTAAAATCTGGTGTGTCCATCTCCGGTGATCTGGTAGTAGTAGAATAAATCTCTGCGTTATACGTTGGCGAGCCATAAGGCTCGCCAAGATTTCCCTTCAAATTGTTTAGCCTAACTATCTCATCCTGCTGTTAAAACACCACCGGAATTAAATTACGGAATTTTGTAAACAACTTTAACGCTGGCATCCACAGTGCTGGCATCCACGTAACCAACCATAGCAGGGTTAGCCGCTACCAAAGTTTTTACAGCTGCATCATTACCCCCATCTTTAGGCGGAGTGCCTTTGCCGGTAAATACGAGCTGCGACCAATAAGCCTTGTATTGACTTGAATTTTTCTTACACACAGCTTCGTTAAATTTATCGCGTGCAGGTGCCCCTTCATCCTGATTCACGGGAACTGCCGATGATCCATTCGGAAATGCTTTTGCTTTTCCTAAAAAAATACGCGATATATCGTCCTCGGTTAGCGATGCAATTCCCGAGGCTGGATTAACAATTACTGCTATTTCCGCTAATGATCCTACTGACAAGCCGCCTAACAAAATTGCTGTACATACATAAATTAATTTTTTCATGATCCCCCGCCTCCTTAAAACACAGTTTGCACAGCAACTGAAAATAATCTCTGGTCACCTAAATTTTCATCATCAATATCATCTATTTGAAACTTGATGGCGGTGCCGGAAGTAACATCCCAACGCGTACCAACAGTTACCACATCGCGAGTTTCTACCTGGGCTCCGGATATAGCTTGCAAAGTACCAATAAAAACATCTGTACTACCTACTCCAGGCAATGCCACTCCAGGGGGAATACCAGCTTCAGGATGTGCAGCCTCGTCTTTAGAGCGAGAGAAGGTTAGATGAACTAGCCAGTCGTTAAAGCGCACACCGCCCATCACATATTCGCGAATACGTTTTGCAATAAAACTATCTTTCGCCTCCATTTCGGTGTGTTCTAGCGCTGCAACAAATTTACCCGTATCTATGGTTAAGCCAATATCGGAAAATGAGGTACCATCACTTTCAACTAATAAATTATTGCCATTTTTTGCAAACCCAAATGCACCGAGTGTTTGCGCAAGCCCGCCTATGGTCATAGTGTCGGACAGGGGAACCTGACTAACATCTATCCACAAATCAGATTGATGGTAACCTCCCCGCAGGGTCCACCAATCCTTACCAAAAGTGACAACCAGGCCCATCTGATTACGCGTTTTAATAGATGTCATTACGCCGTTAAAATCGAGCTCGTCTGAGAAACCACCAAAGTAAGCTTGTAAACTGGTATCAAACGAACCCAATGTTGCTGTTGTGTAAACATCTACGCCATCAACATTATTAAAAGGAATTCCATAAGCTTCTTCCGGTGGAGAAATCCACGCGTAGGAATAACCTACATCTAACGAATCCGAAAATAAATAAAAGGGCGAACGCAAACGTCCCACTCTTATACGTGTGCTATCGCTCGCTTGCCAGGTTAAATAAGCCCACTCGCTATTGAGGGAATAATTATTTTTTGAACGCGCTATAGCTTGTGCTGTTACTGTTAATTTATCCGATATTGTGCCAGTGACTTGCAAACCTAATAAATTATTTTCAAAGGTTAAATCCTCTTCGCTGAAGCCTTTGTAAGAATAACTTTTTTCGTCATCCACAAAGCCACCGCCTACGGATAAAAACCCAGACAACTTTATATCGCTTGCCTGCACAAAAGGAATAGCACTCAGACCGACACTACCAAGAGCTAGACTTATAAAAGTCAGGCGGCGTGCACTTGTAGAAAATCTTTTATTTTTCATTCTGAAAATCTCCTCATGAAGAAATTGATGTGCAAATAAAATCGGAGGGAATTCAAAATACAATCTTGAACCCCATAAAAACTACACTTTAAATTGCGAAGATATTCGATGCAGGTCCTGAGCTATGTGGCCGATATCGCGACTTGCTGAATCCAGCTCATTGGTGCTATCAATAACCATTTGGGTATTACCGTGAATGATCTGGACATGATTGATCACATGGGTAAAGGTGGTGCTCTGTTGAGAGGTGGCAGACGCGATTTGTTCGTTGATATCACTGATCACGTCAACGTTACTAAGAATGGTATTTAAAACTTCTCCCGACGCGCGAGTGGCCTCTACGCCACGATTTGCGCGCTCAACACTGCCCTGCATTGCGGTGACGGCATCAGCGGAAACTTTACGCAATTCGTTAATCACTTTATGAATTTCTTCCGTGGCCTGACGAGTTCGTACCGCAAGGCCGCGAACTTCATCAGCAACTACTGCAAAGCCGCGTCCATGCTCGCCGGCACGTGCGGCTTCTATGGCAGCATTTAATGCTAATAAATTGGTTTGTTCTGCAACGTTTTGAATGGTGTTTAGCAGCTTGCCAACATCGGTAGAAAATACTTCAAATTGATTAACCACATCTGCTGCGCTGCGCACTTCATCGGCAAGCGTAGTAATTGTTGAAATGTTGGATGTTAAGGTTGCTTTGCCGGTAGCGGCGGCGGCACGCGCATCACCTGTTTGTTCAGAGGCATTAATAGCGAAACGTGCAACTTCATTGACACTATTAACCAGTTCTTCAATTGCTATGCGCATGTCATTAATTGCATTAGCCTGATTATTATTTTGTTGTAAGTTTTCGCTGCTCGATTTAGTGAGGCGTGTAACTACTTTCCCCAGACCACTAACATCGTGAGTAACTTCAGCGAAAGAGCCATGGAGTTTTTCAATAAACTGATTGAATTTTTTGACCAAATCGCCAATTTCATCTTTCCCGTGATAATGAATACGATCAGTCAAATCACCAGCGCCCGACGTCATTTCGTGAAGCTTTTCGGAAACCTGCTGAATACTCGACGTAATTGACCTGCCTATCACAAAACTAAAAGCCACCATGCCGAGTATGGCTAAAATTGCAATTGTTCGCGCTGCAACACTTGCTGTTTTTGAGCTTTTCAATGTTTGTGTTATTGACGCTGAAAATGCTACCTCTGTTTCCTTTTTCATTGATTCGAGAGCAAGCTTCAATGAATTCAGTCGTTCTGCATTAGCTTTGGTTTCAACAGCAATTTTATTCATGTCAACCTTGCCACTGATAAAATCTTTTGCAATTCTCGTTGCCGGGTCGTGCCAGGCAATCAGAAGTTTTTCTATGTCTGACGTTTGATTTTTAAGTTTTTCACTGAGCTTGGAAATTTTGGTGAGATTTTCGCGAATATTTTTATAGTGTTGCTCGGCCGCTTCCAAGGCTTGTTCATCGCCCGTGGTGACAGAGCCATTGATGTGTTGCTCCATGAGCAACAAGGAACCTAAATTAACCGTGGTTAATTCGAGAGTGGGATATAAACGTTCTTCAACATTTTTTAGTCGCACATTATTGTCGTGTTCGATCAATAGCGAATAGCCTTGGCTGATAGTAAATGCCAGAATACTTATGCCAACCAATAACATGAGTTTCTGCGAAATTTTCAATGACAGCATCAAACCACCTGAAACATAAATTCGAACGCCAAACTTTTTATTAGAGTGCGGACTAATAATAATTGGGTATAGCAGCGGAGTTTTAATGCAGCAATTATTTAGAAAGGAGACGAGGCATATATAGCAAATTAGTGTAAAAAGTTTACTTAGAAGACAAAAGCCAAATCTTTAAACATAAAAAAGCCCGCAATGCGGGCTTTTTTTGTGTCCAATATTTTTAAACAATTATATAAATTTTAGTTGTCGCGCAAACCAAAAAGATGCACCAGAAATAACCGCAACAGAAACCAGCATGCCAATTTGCATTAATTGGGTTAAATTCATACTAACTGCTAATATCCATAATTTAATGACAACCGCAAGTATTGAAAATTGGCTAATCACCAACACACTAATAATCAACAGAGGTACCAAGATAATGAGCCTCTCTTGCCATACAGATAATTTTTTAGGTGCAGGCAAACCACCCATCACTTGCACCGTAAAATCATTATCTATCAGATAGGGTTGGCTTTCTTGCAATTGCTTTGTCAGGAAACGATCGAAAGGATCGGCTCCGGAAAAGTTAGAATCAGAATGATTCAATTGATCTTGTTTCATCATGCTACTTGGCTCCAGGAAGCTAGGAGAACTTGCAGTTTTTGCTTGCCGCGATTGACATGGGTTTTTAATGTTCCCAGTGGAATCCCCATAATACTGGCGGCCTCGTCGTGAGAAAAGCCGTCTTCAAAGCATAGCCGAATCGCGAGTTGTTGTGCAGCAGAAAGTTGCTGCATGGCAGCTTCTACGTCACGCTTGGCATCAAATTGTTTTAACTCGCAAAATTCTGCTTCAATATCTTCATTGTCATCTAATTCGCACCATTGGATTTTTTTTGTCCGCCAGCGATTGGCCGCAATATTAAAAGCAATACGGTACAACCACGTAGAAAATTTCGCTTCCGCACGAAAAGCAGCAAGCGCAGCGTAGGCCTTGATAAATGTCTCCTGCGCGAGATCATCGGCTAAATGAGCGTCACCGTCGCATAAGCGACGCGCCCATATTCGCAATTGAGATTGGTAACGCAACACCAGCTGGGAAAACGCGTGCTGGTCTTTTTTTGCGATTACCCGCGCAATCAATTCCTGATCGGAAATTGACATCTGGATTAATCCTGTACCTTGACAGTATTAATCTTCGCAGCATCAATGAATGGAGCACTCGGGCTATCGGATAACTTCCAAATTATAACCTGCGAAATTCCCAAGCCTATAAGGATGAATCCAAAGGAACCAATCTTGATACCAAACGCAATCGTTAGGAAAATTAGCCAGCCAACACCTAAACCTATATTGCGAAAGCCTTTGCTCATCATTTCATTGTTGCGCGTATAAATAACTTCGCCCGACTCAGTCGTATTTTTTATCACTCGCGGCTCATCGCCCATAAGAAGCTCTATCGGAATATCGCGGCCTGCTGCCAATAATTTATCAATATTCATATTGATATTTTTAAGGCGACGCGATTTGGCACGGTAATGCAGAAGCACAAGAATAATGATCAGTATTACCGGGCCGCCAAAAAGAAGGGACATGGCAACTATAGGAATGATGATGTCTGGGCTCATGAAACGGCTTGAATCAGAATCTTCAAACTCATGAAAATTATTTCGCACTTCATCTACAGCATGCTCAATATCGGTTTTTTCCGAGTCGCTCTCCGGCGGTTGCGGAGCTTGGGGTGCTGGCGGCGGTATTGCTACATCATCCATAGTAGCCGGTGAATCAGCCTTAATTTGTTGACTCTCAGTTTGCGCGGAACTTGCTACCGATGAAGAGGGTCTACCTACTTCAACAGGTTTACCAACCAGTTCAACGGCATACCCTGGCGTTGCAGTGAAGGGAAAAACCAATAAACTGATCAGCGTCAATTTGCTTATGGTTCGAGGCGCGAGAGCAGAGATGTTCATAGTAAATACTCGTCGGGGTTAACTCGTTAAATTTAAGCTGCTGCGAACTTTGCAACAATTATCCTTATAGACACAACTGACACACATTTGGATTCAATGACTTATTATTTTTATTCCCTGTGGCATCCGATCCCCTATGAGACCAGCAAAACGGCATACCTGGCTGGAGTGCCAAACTTGCCATACTCCAACAATTTTTAAGTGGTCAATTTAAAGTACTCTGTGCATACTGACCAGCGTTCTTCATAACCTCGTTTTCTATATAAAGACGCATATACCCAAGGACACATATGACATTTTTGCGCATTCCGCTTTTACTCGCCTGCCTATCGTCACCCACTTTCGCGGCTTCAAGCGCACCGGCAATTCCTCCGGCGCTCAAACCAGATCCCAATACGGTAGCACCTGTTCCGCCCTCCTCCACCGCACAGCAGCTTTATGCTTCAGCACAAGATGATTTGCTGCAATTGCGTGTGCTGTTAAAAAACGGTCGCAGCCAATCGGCAGTGGGGTCCGGCTTTTTAATTGGTAAAAGTAATCTGGTTATCACCAATTTCCATGTTGTCTCCCAGATCGCCCTTGAGCCGGAAACCTATTTTGGTGAGTACAAAGATACCCAGGGTAAAAGTGGTGATATCGAATTATTAGCGGTGGATGTACAGCATGACTTGGCCGTTGTCCGCGTTAACCGCAAAGGGACTGGAGTATTTAACCTAAACGAAGTACCAACCGTTCTTACGCAGGGCGAGCATTTATATTCGCTGGGCAATCCGCTGGACTTGGGGTTCACCATTTCAGAGGGCACGTACAATGGAATAAGCCACCGGGGATTCACCGATCAAATCATGTTTACCGGCCCGGTAAACCCGGGCATGAGCGGTGGCCCTAACGTCACCGCAGCGGGTCACGTTGCCGGGGTTAATGTGGCGCACAGACGCGATGGCGAATTGGTCAGTTTTTTAGTACCCGCAGCCTACGCACAAAAACTTTTTT
This sequence comes from uncultured Gammaproteobacteria bacterium, assembly GCA_966096785.1. Classification (GTDB taxonomy): domain Bacteria; phylum Pseudomonadota; class Gammaproteobacteria; order Pseudomonadales; family Cellvibrionaceae; genus Cellvibrio. The sequence continues at coordinate 15,947 of CBHTVU010000060.1, forward strand.
CCGGCATTACAGCCGACAGTAAACCGCCAGAGGATTTTAAACCGATTATTGGCGAGCAATTACTGGCGCACCAAACGTTGATGATGGACACATTGCTTGAAACACCGCTGACTTTTAAAAAGCTTGGCCCCTACACGGTACCTGTGCGCGAATCGGAACAAATACGATGCTGGGGAAGCTCAGACACCAAAGGCGAAAAAACTTATACCACCGACCAAATAAATTGCGCAATGGAATCTGAGCTTTTTGTGTCTGAAGATTTGCAAACCGGCAACATATCCATGACGCATCGCTTTGTTCAAACGGATAAATTAGACCCGCTTCGTTTCGCTATATTTATAGGCAAGATGTTTAGCAATCGCGTCAACGGTAACACCAAAGATGAAAATCTTACGACTGGACACTGCACAGAAGATTTTATCGGCAGTCATAATTTCACTAGCCGCGCTGTCGTGTGTGTTGAGTCCTATCAAAAATTCTCCGGTCTCTACAATTTCCTTTTATTTACCTCCAGTACCGACGAACCGCTAATGAATTTGCAAAGCCGCCTGGTCATTAACGGCGTCTCTTATGAAAATGGTCAAAAATTTATCAAACAATTTTTAAGCATTTTCAGCAAAGAGAGTTTAATGGTTAAAAAAGAAAGCGAGACCCAAACAACCTCCACGTCGAGTAGCGTAAAGGAGGGGAAATAAGATGAGCTTTTTTTATTTTGTAGAAATACTCAACGCTAATGGTGATGTACTACAACGCCATAAATTTACCGATTTACCCGTTCGACTTGGTCGCAGCTACAGTAACGATATTATTCTGGACGATCATCACACGGCAGGCGAACATGCGGTGATTGAACTTAACGAGCATGGACAATTAGTCGTGCGCGACCTGGGTTCGCAGAATGCCATTAAATTGAACGGTAAAACCCATTCACAAATTCAACTAACGGGCGACACCCTGGTTCAACTTGGCCACACTCATATTCGTGTGCGCGATAGCAATCATGTTGTAAGTGCCGAAATAAATGATTCAACACACCATCGTTGGCAAGGTTGGCCACTGTTTGGTTTTGCTATTGTTGTGATTCTTGCGCTGTCATTGAGCACTTCATGGCTAGGCGATATCGCTAACAATAAATCATCCGAATATATTATTTCGATTGCCCAATGGTTATTGATTGCTGCGGCCTGGTCTGGAATATGGGCATTGGCAAATCGCGTGTTTGGCGGAGCTACCAATTTTACCCGGCATCTGTTTACCTTAAGTTGCGCATTGGCCGCATTGACTTTGCTGGATTACATTACCATTTTCCTTGGCTTTGCTTTTTCGTGGGAATGGGTGACTCGCTATCAAAGTCACATGGAGTTAGCAATTGCGGCCACAACTATTTATTACCATTTACGCCATATCAATCCCCGTAAAAGTGCCCGCTTTAAAGTGATCTGTATCAGTCTCGCGCTTATAGCATCCAGCTTAAAGTTGATGAGCAATTATCAAACTACAAATCAATACGCGGACGAACTTTATATGCATGAAGTCTTGCCACCGGCTGCGCGCATTAGCCGTAACCATACCTTGGCTGAATTTGATGCATCTATAGAGCAGCTGAAAACAAAAATTGATGCTGAGCGTGAAAAGACACTAAAAGAAAAAGCAGAAAAAAAATCGGCTAAAAAATAAATGGTATCAAACACAGAAAAATTACCATTAGTCATAAAGCGAGTTCGTGATCTCACCCCACGAATTCGCGCCTACCAATTATGCAGCAAATATGGAACCGAATTGCCATTGGTAACCGCTGGCGCTCATTTGATAGTTTATCTTCAACACAATCATGGCAAATTTGAAGTGCACAATTATTTTCTGTGCAGCAACCCGAGCCAACGTGATTTTTACGAAATAGCTGTGCTGCATGAAACTGACTCCAACAATTCCGTAGCGCTATTCAATAATAGCGTCGAAGGAACTGAACTTGAGTGTGGCTTACCCGTCAACAATTTTCATTTGCATGCGGATGCCAGCCCCGCAGTATTAATTGCAGAGGGAGTGGGTATTGCACCTCTACTGACAATGGCACACACGCTCGCCGCAAGGGGTCGTCGATTCACATTGCATTACTCCGACCGAAATAAAACGAATATGGCATTTCTGGGCGAACTCCAAGAACAGTTTTCTCGCCATACTCATTTTTATTGCACGGATGAAACACCGCCAATGGATATTATGCACCTACTGGCAGATGCACCGGGTAACAGTTTATTTTATGTTTGTGGTTCACAAAAAATGCTGGAGGAAATTGAACATTGCGCCCGCGCTTTAGGTATTTCCAAAGACAGAATTCAACAGGAACTTTTTTCTACCAAAGAATTGGAAAAGGACAAAGGAGTAGTAATTGAATTGGGTTATAGCAATAAATTAATCCAAGTGCGTCCAGATCAACCTCTACTTGCCGCATTGCGAGAAGCTGGAGCTCCCGTTCACTTCGATTGTTGCGTGGGTGACTGTGGGACCTGTGCGGTGAAAATTTTGGAAGGTGAAGCGGAACATCGTGATCACGTTTTAAACGATGCACAAAAAGCAGAAGGATATATGTGTGTATGCGTGTCGCGTAGCAAAACTGAAAAACTAGTGCTGGCACTTTAATTCCAAGCCTGGTTCACAGTCTTGTTCAAGACGCTAACGCATAATTGGTCGCGAGCCAACCTGAAACAATGTGCCTCCACGTCGCAATTTGTTGTAGCAAATCTACCGAGAACATACTTATGAAAAAGTACAATCCCTTTTTTGCGGCGCTGGTCGCGTTCGGTTTTATATTCTCAACTTGTGCTTTAGCTGAAACACCTGCAAAAGATCAAAAAGATACGGCGCATAAATCAAGTAAGTCACAGCCGGTAACGCAACACCCAGTGAAAAAAGTTGCAACAAAAACCGCTACTCAACATACCATTAAATCCGCAACTAGCACTAAGGGTATGCCCACAAAAAATGCAGTTAGTAAAAAAGCTAGTGTTAATTCGAAAACGCAAACAACCCAAAAAAATTCTGCTAAACCACTAACGACCAAGCATATTGCAACCAACAAAAACGCTGTCAAATCCAAATCAGCTGGAACACAAACTAGTGCGCATCACCTAACAAAAAATCACAACAAGAAAAAAGTGATAAAGCAAAAGCAAACATCTACAACCTGATACGCAATAATACGAAATATCTGGAAACGAGACGAAAAAAAGGTCGCTATAAAGCCACTGCTGTCCCACAGTTTTACTCTCATAAAGCGAGCCTCATTTGAGGCTCGC
>CBHTVU010000061.1:0-18771 GCA_966096785.1 uncultured Gammaproteobacteria bacterium
TTGTGCGAGATCTTCAAGTATTTGTTTTGATTTGGCAGTTTCTTCGCGAAAAACTTTTTGGTCTTGCTTATAAATTAATTGGTGGCTGTAGCCGTGGGACGCAATTTCATGACCCTGTGCATGAATCGCTTTTACTAATTCAGGATAACGTTCCGCAACCCAGCCCAAAATAAAAAACGTAATTTTAATATTTGAGTCGGCAAACAACTGCAACAACTTATTTGTATTAGCTTCAACACGACAAGGCCACTTTTCCCATTCATCGGGATTAATGACCTTATTAAAAGCCGCAACATGGAAATAATCTTCCACATCAACTGTCATCGCATGAGTGATAGCATTTTTAGTTGCGGTCATAAATGATCTGCCGAAATTCCTGAATTAAACCTTGTAGTAGTCGCGATACCAGCGCGCAAATCTTTCTACACCAGCTTCAACCGATGTGTCGGGCTTGTAATTCACATCTTTAATGAGCGCGTCTACATCTGCATAAGTATCCGGCACATCACCTTGTTGCATGGGTAAAAGATTTTTAACCGCTTTTTTACCAAGACAATTTTCGAGTACTTCAATAAAGTGCAGCAGCTCGACAGGATTATTGGAGCCAATGTTATAAATGCGATAAGGCGATTGGGAACTTGCCGGGTCAGGATTCAAACCGCTCCAATTCGGATTGCCAACCACAACCTGATCCAGTGTGCGAATTACACCTTCAACAATATCGTCAATATAGGTGAAATCGCGACGGTGATTGCCGTAATTAAATACATCAATTGACTCGCCTGCCAAAATCTTTTTCGTGAAAAGAATGGGTGCCATATCCGGGCGACCCCAAGGACCGTAGACAGTAAAAAATCGTAGGCCAGTGGTTGGAATTTTGAAAAGATGGCTGTAAGTGTGCGCCATCAATTCGTTGGATTTTTTGGTCGCTGCGTAAAGGCTTACAGGGTGATCCACGTTATGTGATGTGGAAAATGGCATCGCAGTATTCGCACCGTAAACAGAGCTGCTTGATGCATACACCAAATTCTCAGTACCGAAATTTCTGCAAGCTTCAAGAATATTTAAAAAGCCCGTGATATTTGAATCTACATAAGCTTGCGGATTCACTAGCGAATAACGCACGCCAGCTTGCGCGCCCAAATTAACAACGCGATCCGGTTTGTATTGTTTGAATGCATTATCAACCGCCGTTTTATCTTCCAGACCACAACGAATGTCGGTGAAATTTGAGTTCGGCGTTAAAAGTGCGAGACGGTCCTTTTTAAGTTGTACATTGTAATAATCGTTGAGATTATCAATACCTATAACTTCATCGCCGCGCTCAAGTAAACGTTGCGCGAGAGCAGCACCGATAAAACCTGCCGATCCTGTAACTAAAACTTTCATAGAAACCTATATCGATTAGAGACGAGCGTCCACTGCAGCTTTAGGTAGAATGTGTTTTACATCGAACAAAATATTTCCGGGTTTACCCAGGGCACGAATACCCTCTGCGCCCATTTCTTTAAATTTGTCGTGACCAACACAAATAATGATTGCGTCGTAGGTTCCAGCTTTAGGCGCGTCTATCAAACTTAAACCATATTCATGTTGTGCTTCGGCAGCATCAGCCCATGGGTCGTAAATATCTACCTGGGTGTTGAATGTTTTCAGTTCTTCAATAATATCCACCACACCTGTATTGCGTAGGTCCGGGCAGTTTTCTTTAAAGGTGAGCCCCAGGATAAGAACTTTAGAGTCAACAACATGGACTTTACGTTTGGTCATCATTTTCACAACGGATTCAGCAACGAAAGAGCCGATACTGTTGTTAACTCGACGGCCCGAAAGAATTACTTCAGGATAATAACCTGCTTGTTGCGCACGGTAGGTGAGATAGTAAGGGTCAACGCTAATACAATGTCCGCCTACCAAGCCCGGGCGAAAGGGTAAAAAATTCCATTTTGTACCAGCAGCTTCCAACACTTCGAGCGTGTCTATTCCCAATTTATTGAAGATCAATGCAAGCTCGTTAACGAGTGCGATATTTAAATCCCGTTGCGTGTTTTCAATAACTTTTGCAGCTTCCGCCACTTTCAAACTGCTCGCTTTATGCGTACCTACAACAACTATTTTGCGATAAAGTTGATCAACATATTCAGCGACTTCCGGCGTCGAGCCAGAGGTGATTTTGATAATATTGTGGACACGACGTAATTTATCTCCCGGGTTTATACGTTCAGGGCTATAGCCTGCGTAGAAATCTTTATTGAAGACAAAGCCGGACGTCTTCTCAATGATTGGAACGCAAACTTCTTCGGTGCAGCCTGGATAAACCGTAGATTCATAAATCACTATGGCATTTTTGCCAATTACTCGGCCCAACAAGGCGGAGGCTTTTTCCAGCGGAGTAAGATCGGGCTGATTACCAGAGTTGATGGGTGTGGGCACAGTAACTATATAAACATCGGCATTTTTGATATCTGCCTCGTTAGTGCTATAGGTTAATTGTGAGGCTTCACTTAACTCGGCCGCGTCAAGCTCGAGCGTATGATCATGGCCTTTGAGGAGTTCATTAACACGCTGTTGATTGATGTCAAACCCGATGGTTTTTGTCTTTTTTCCAAACTCTACGGCAAGTGGCAGGCCAACGTAGCCTAAACCAATAATACAAATCGTGGGATTGCTGGCAAACATGGGGGTGATTCCTTAGCTGTCAATGAAGTCCAGAGGCCGCATAGGCTACCATAGTCACGCAAAATATTGAAAAAAACGCCGCTAAATTGGCATCATTAGCTTGAGCTTGTAGATTTTAATTGCGCACAATGGCCTTCGGATATCAATGCATGCGTATTTGTCACAAATTTCGTTATAATCATCCGCTTTTGCGCGCTTGCTGTAAAAATTCAGCGAGTAATTTACCACTAGCTTGAAGGAACCGAGTTTGTCTTACATTCGTGTTAGTAAGCACTATGTGCATCTATCTTACCTTTTCCTGGGGCTTGCAGAGGCCGCACTGCTAGGTCTTAGTATTTGGCTTGCTGAGAATCTGACTTTACATTTCAGTAACGCCGACTATTTAGCGGGCAGCACGCCAATCAACTGGGTTCCCATTATTCTTTTTTCGATTCTCTTCAGTTGCTGCACATTGTCTATGGGTGTTTATACCTCAATGGTGCGTGAAGGTTTTTCAAGCATGATATTGCGTACCCTGGTCAGCTTTTTCCTTCTGGGTAGCTTAAGTCTGTTTGCAATTAATCTGATTTTTGGCGATTCACTTATTGATCAGCGAGTGGGTTTCTGGGCCGTTATTATCGCATCTCTATTGGTACTACCTGCTCGTCTGATTTTTATAGCGATCGTCGACACGGCGAATTTAACCCGTCGCGTTGTTATCTACGGGGCCGGACAACGTACTCAAAAGTTATTGGATAATTTAGCGGCTGATGGTGAGGCGTTGGGCGTCTGCGTTGTAGGTTGTATTCCAAGTCCAAATGACAAAATTGTCGTAGATACAAAACTTATTATCCAAGAGCCAAAAGAATGGGTGGATTTTGTTAAGAAGGAACGTATTTCCGAAATCGTTATTTCACCCGATGAACGCAGGCACACTAATGGTGATATATTCCCCCTCAGTCAATTTCTGGACTGTAAGTTAGCGGGAATACCCTCCTGTGATGGATTGAGCTTTTATGAGCGCGAGCTGGGTAAAATTGAGCTCAGTTTACTGCAACCAAGCTGGATGTTGTTTTCGGATGGTTTTCGTTACGCAAGACGCGAACTCTTCGGCAAACGCTGCTTCGATTTATTAGTTGCACTCTTATTTTTTATTGTGCTGTGGCCATTTATGTTATTGACCGCGCTGGCAGTAAAATTGGAAAGCCCGGGGCCGGTTTTGTACCATCAGGTGCGGGTTGGCTTGAACGGCAGGAGCTTCCGCATCTATAAATTCAGGAGCATGCGCCAGGACGCAGAAAAAGCAGGCCAGGCTGTGTGGGCGAAGAAGAATGATGCGCGGGTTACCCGTGTCGGCGCGTTTATCCGTAATACCCGGCTTGATGAGTTACCCCAGCTTTACAATGTTCTGGTAGGCCAAATGAGTTTTGTTGGCCCACGGCCCGAGCGCCCCGAGTTTGTGAAAGATTTGGCGCAACAAATTCCGTTTTATGAGGCTCGCCACAAAGTTAAGCCAGGTTTGATGGGCTGGGCCCAATTGAAGTACCCTTACGGTGCTTCAGTAGAAGATGCCAAAAATAAACTGCAATATGACCTTTACTACACTAAAAATCATAGTTTCTTCATGGACATGTTAATTATGATTCAGACGGTAGAGATTGTTCTGCTGGGTAAAGGTGTGCATTAACTACAATATTGGCGACACGCACTAACAACTTAAATACAGGAATGGCGTTATGCAGTACATCAGTAAATTTTTGCAGCTGGCATTCATTAGTCTGTTGCTTGTTGCGTGTAGCTCAGGCGGTAAAAAAGTTGTTGCACCACCGGTGTCTGACGGTGGTAGCCATGAAGAATATCGCTTGGGAGTTGGTGACTCTATTGAAATTAATGTGTGGCGCAATGCAGATTTGTCGCGTTCTGCACAAATCCGTCCAGACGGGAAAATCACTCTGCCGTTGATAGGTGATGTAGTTGCCGCGGATTTAACCGCAGCACAATTGTCGCAAAACATCACTAATTCATTATCAGGTTACGTGAAAAGTCCACAAGTTACCGTTATAGTCGTTAACTCAAGTAGTTCAGATTTTCAGCGCCGTGTGCGAATTACGGGTGCGATCAAAAATCCACAATCGCTGGCATTTCGCGAAGGAATGACAGTGTTAGATCTGGTGCTACTCGCCGGTGGCCCTAACGAGTTTGCTTCTTCCAACAAATCCAAGCTGTATCGCAAGGTAAATGGCGAAGTGAAAGTTTATCCCATCAAATTAGATGACCTAATTAACAACGGCGACGTTTCAACCAATTATCCATTGCAACCCTCTGATATCATCACTGTGCCTGAACGTGCTTTCTAAGCACTGAGCAAGTTCTTTGATGACACAGTCGTAAAATAGAGAGTATTCATGGATAAAGGTTATCTGGGCGATATATTGTTTGCACTGAAAGCAGAACTTATCCGTTTTCGCTTCTGGTGTTTACTTTTATTTTTGTTGGCGTCTTTTTCGTTATTAGGCTTGGGTTTGATCTGGCCTAAGCACTATTCTACTAGCGTTGTGCTGTACGCCGATGAAAGTAATATCATCGAACCACTTTTAAAAGGCACGGCGGAAGTGACCAAAATTGATCGCTCCGAACAAGCCAGTGAAATTATCTATACACGCAGTATTATGTTGGCAGCTGCAAAAAGTGCGGGCTTATTAAAAGATGGTGCCGATGAAGCCGAGCAGGACCGCATAATTCGGCAATTGCGCAATGGAACCTCTGTGCAAAAAGAAGGAAAAATCAGCCACTTCATGGTTCGTTACACGGCCAATGATCCCGATCGTGCGTTTGAAATACTGAATTCCATTGTAAAAGTATTTGTGACTGACGCGGCGCGCAAAAAACGTGATGAAAGCGTAAGCGCATTTAACTTTATCGATTCCCAAGTGCAAATGTACAAACGCCAATTGGAAGCGGCGGAAGACAAATTAAAAAATTTCAACGCAAAAAATACTGACGGTACTGAAGATGCTGTTTCAGCACGTATCTCGAATTTGCGCCAGGAAATAGATACGTTAAAAATTTCTATCGAAGAGTCGCAGGCTCGCATCAATACGGTCAAAAAAGAAATCGGCAGTGAAGGGCAATATCTCCAAACTAAAGGTCAATTGGATGAACTCAAAGGGCGCCGTGTGGCTCTGAAAGGGCAACTTGAGCAATTGTTGTTGAGTTATCAGGAAGGTTATCCCGATATAGTTTCTATTCGCAGCCAAATTACAGACCTTGATGTGGCCATTGATAAATTGCAACTTTCCGGAGATATCTACAGCGGTTCCGACAAAGTTCAAAATCCATTATACGAAGAATTGCGCAAACAACTGTCTTCCTCTGAGGTTGAATTGCGAACTCAAAACCGTCGTATGGAATCGCTCAAAAACTTATTGGTAGAAGAAGGGCTTCGGCAAAAACGTATAGCAGAAAATCAGGCACAACTTTCAGATCTCACTCGCGATTATGACGTTACCAAAAAACAATACGAACAAATGCTGGAGCGTAAAGAAACAGCGCGCTTGTCCATGACATTGGATATTGAAGGTCAGGGGATCACATATCGCATTCAAGAACCCGCCTCTTTTCCACTTAGCCCTTCAGGTTTAAAGTTTATTCATTTTGCAATTTTAGGACCTTTAATCGGCTTATTATTTCCATTGGGTTTATTGATCGCATACGTCATTCTGGACCCGAATTTGCGCTCAGCAAGAATATTGCAAAGCCAATTACCATCTGATGTCGAACTAATTGGTAGCATTCCACACTTCAATACCCCCATCGGCGACCGCCTGTTGAAAAAAGACATGATTTTTTTGGTGGGCAGTTCAATCCTGGCAATGGTGGTTTATGTAGCTGTCGTTGTTTTTTGGCAATTAACAAAAAACTAGGCCGCGGAGTAGCGTATGGACAAGAAAGATCCCTATTTTCAAGATAACTTTGACGGTCTAGTTGAACAAAGTGACGAGCTTGTCAAGAAAGCCGTCATGGGCCATAAAAAGCTCGAAAAAATTAAAAATATGCCCATGCCTACGCTCTGGTCTCAAGATGAATTCTATGAAAAGAAAGTCGTCTTTACCGGCATGCGCCAGCGCCAGCTCCTGAATGCTTATCGTGAAGTTAGAATTAAATTATTGAAAAAAAGCCAAACCGACAATATGGTGGTTTTGGTTTCTTCGGTCACTGATTCAAGCACCTCCAGTAGTTTTAGTTTTAATCTCGCAGCAACTTTCGCCTTGGACCCACATAAAACTGCGCTGTTTGTGGATTGCAACCCCTATAGTCCTAGTGCTGAAAATTATGTGACTGCGCCGGTAGATACGGGTTTGAGCCAGTATTTGACCGATGAAAATGTGCGCATTGAAAATATTATTTATGCAACGGGCGTGGAGCGCTTGCGCGTAATTCCATCGGGTGGTGCAAGCGAATCTGCGGCGGAAATTTTTAACTCAACTCGCATGCAGCGTTTTGTTGCAGAAATAAAAGAACGTTACCCCGATCGTTTTATTGTACTAGATGTACCTTCAGTACAGCAGTCAACCGAAGCTCGTATCTTGTCGCGTTATTGCGATCACGCATTACTGCTTGTGCCCTTTGGTAAAGCGGTAACAGACGAAGTCCTGGCGGCCGTTGATGCGGTTGGTAAAGAAAAATTCGCCGGCGTAGTATTCAATTATTAAGGCGCAAGTGAGCGCCATAATTGAGCCGCAAATACTAGGGGAATGGGATGAAAAAACGTGTTATTGGCCCAGCGGTCGGATGTTTCGCATCTTCTTTTTTACTGGCGCAACCGCTCATGGCGGATGGATATTTTGGTTCAATTTCCGCTTCAGTATTTCACAGCGATAACGGCAATAAATCTGTCGATAATAAAATTTCCGAAGTGCAAGAACAGTACGACCTTACACTTGGCGCAAGTTATGAAAATTATATCGGAAAATTTGAAGCAGATTATGGTGTGTCTTATCGTAGTTTTTCCGAAGAAACCCAGCCAAACAAGTCAACCCTTGATGGGCACTCCGCTTTGCAGTTGGGGCATGCGTCAGACAATGCTGAATTATTAATTGAGCATTCACGGCAAACATTGTTGAATAAACCAGACAGTCTGGATTTGACCAGCAATCAGGAAGAACGCGAGCTTCTGGCAATTACCCCCAAGCTTAATTGGCACTTTACACCCGCAGATACTTTATTTATACAAGGTAACTTTTCTGACATCAGTTATCTTGAAAATGAATTAAATGATTCTACACGTGCCAGCGGTACTCTCGGTCTCTTACATAACATCACCGAAGTAGATACCCTCGGTTTGAATATCAATTCAACAAAAGTGGATTTTGAATTTTTCCCGCAAGCTAACTACACACTTCGCTCGGCATTTTTAACCTACGCAGTGCATTTGCGGCAATTGTCGTACAGCTTGAAAGCAGGCGGAAGCCAAAGTGAAACCGATGCTGGAGAAAAATATACAGACCCTACTTATCTGGCGTCGCTCACCTATAAATCCGGCGTAAATACGTTTGAATTAAATATTGCACGCGAACTTACGGATACCTCATTCGGGGGCGGTAATAGAAACTCTACAACAGGCAATCACTCGAGCGATGGCGGAATAGATCTGTCGAGTCAAATCAATCGAAAACGCGTTGATGTACGCTGGTCCACAACAGGTATTTGCACGGTTTGTACGCTGACAGCAGGTATCTTTAAAACGGATGACGAGTATTTATCAATCGATAAAGATGCCAGTGAAACTGGGGTCAATATAGTGGGCGATTATTTGCTTTCAAGTGCGAGCAACATAAGCCTGAGTTTCACACAATCTGACCATCGTTTGCCAGGTGATCTGCTAGGTGAAAACTATAAACGTACAATTTCCTCTATAGCTTACACACACCGTATTGGAAAAAGTTTTAGTGTGAAAGCATCCTTTAGTGACGAAAAACGTTCTGATAATAATTCACTCATGGCCTACCGTGAAAAGTTAGCTGGTATTAATGTAGGTTATTCGTTTTAGTCCACTCAACATATTTTAGGTGTCATGGTGAGAATATTAATTAATTTACTGATTGTTATAGTGCTGCTAGCCGGTGTCAGTTGTAGCAAAAGCAAAAACGACATTGATGCAGAAACTGCTCGTCATTTAAAAACCTCGCAAATGTATGCAGATCAAGGGCAAATTAAAGCGGCAATTTTTGAAGCTAAAAAAGCTATTCAGCTGGATGCAAAAAGTACCCTGGGTTATGTGCAACTTGCAAAAATATTTAATGCAATTGGCGCATACAGCACCACGCAAACTTTATTAGAAAGCGTTATCAAGGATATGCCAGGTGTATCCATTGAGCTCGCCAACGCCTATATCGGCAACAAAAAATTCCAGTCAGCTATTGATCTACTTAAGGCTCACCCTGTCACGGCAGCTGATGATAAAAATTATGCGCGATGGTTAATTGCATTGGCAACAGCGAATGCTTATATAGGAAATGATGCGGAATATAAGGACGCGCTAACCAAGCTTGCTGCAACCAAAGGTGATCAGGTCGAGCGCCAGATGTTGGAAGTAAATTATTTAATTACGCATCGCCAATTAGACGAAGCAGACGCAATTTTAGAGAAACTCGTCCAAGCCAATCCCGGTAATATGAATGCGCTAACCTTGCGTGGCCAAATAGCGCTGGTTAAACAGGACTATCCAGCTGCTGAGCAATCCCTTACCAAAGCCCTAAGTCTTGCACCTGATACGGATATCATGAGTGCTGATCGCATCAAAATATTTACACTCTTGACAGAAGTGCTGGTGCGTCAGGGGCGTACTAGTGAAGCAATGGTGTATCAAAAAAAGTTAGCTGAAGCTAATCCTGAAGGTAATGCAGCACAACAATTATTTAATGACGCGCTCACGCATTATCAAAAAGGCGATTTTTCTGAAGCCGAGAAAATTCTTGTTGAATTGCGCAAACAATTTCCAGATGACTCCAATACTGCAACTTTGCTGGGAATGGTAGAGTTTCAAAAAGGCGATACAGATAAAGCAGCATCCTTGTTTAACGAATTTATTGATACAGAAACCTCCGCACCTTCAGTGCTACAGGTCGCCGCTTTAGTTAAATTTAAAAATAATGAAATTGACGATGCTATTAAACTTCTGAAAGATGCTGCCGAAAAGCAGCCTAAAAATGCCACCATTTTAGCCACCTACGGTATGGCTCTTTTAGGACGCGATGAAAAAAGCGAAGCAGGTGCTTTAGCTTTAGAAAAAAGCCTGGCCCTAAACCCGGCAAATCAACGTTTGCGACTTGCGCTTGCAAAACGGCATATGGCTCTTGGTGAAAAAGATCAGGCGCTGGCGCAATATCATAAAGCTTATCAGGAACAACCCTCAGATCTGGTCATTCAGCAAGCATATTTCAAAGCGCTCATAGCGGATAACCAATCGCCTAAAGTAAAAGAAGAAATCGCTGCGTTTAAATCAAAGTTTCCTGAGAATGCGCGTGGCGATTTTATCGAAGCATGGTTTTTAATGCAGAATAAAAATTATTCGGGTGCTGAAGCTGCGTTCAAACGTGTTATTGCTGCAAAAGAAGCTAAAGATAAATATCTGTCGCTTATTGGGTTGGCAGAATTAAGTGAAGTACAAAATGATACTCCTAAAGCCATAAGCAGTTGGCAGCAAGCCATAACAACAGATCCAAGTGTTACAGCGGCTTATAGCCACTGGATTAAACTAATGTTAGCCAACAACAAACGCGATGCGGCAATTAGTTTTTTAACTGAAATAGAAAATACTCGTACAGAATTATGGCAGCCGTCGGTGGTGTTAGCTCAAGTGTACGCTAACCAAAAGCAATGGGCAGAAGCATCAACTGCCATAGAGACGGCATTAAAACGTAGTTCAAATGCAACCAATGTTACCAAGACCGCAGCTGATATTTATTTGTTGCAGGGTCAGGATGCGGTTGCAAAAAATAAATTGGATGAGGCGCGCACAAGTTACTTGAAAGCCGTAAAACTGATGCCTGGCCAGCCCGAGTATTTGGTAAAAATAATCGAGGTTGAAATTGCTTCGCGCAATTTCCCGGAAGCGCAAAAGTTGCTCGACACTTTTCCACAATCGGAAACTACTGCGAATGTGCGCTACTTTCTTCAAGGTGTTATTAGATCCAATGAAGGGAAAGCAGATGAGGCGATTCAATTTTATTTGAAATCCTGGGCTGCTAAACCGGTGGAAATTGTAGCTAGCAGCATTGCCGATCATTATGGAAAAAATAATATGGCGGATGCGCTGAATGAATTTTATGACGACTGGATAGTGAAGCTACCAAACAGTGCCAAGGGTGCCACCTTTAAAGCTATGAAGGAGCAGCACTTGAATCATAATGAGGTTGCTATCCAATGGTATGAAAAAGCAATTTCTATTGCACCCAATAGTCTGATTGCTCTGAACAATTTAGCTTGGTTGTATTATTTGCAAAATGATAATCGTGCGATCGAAACTGCTAAGAAAGCTTATGATCTAGCCCCTAACTCGGCTTCAGTGGTGGATACCTATGGGTGGATTCTGGTCGAGCGTGGTGATGCCAAAGCAGGTGTTGAAATACTAAGCCAAGCGGCAAGTTTAGAACCCAAAAATAAAGAAATTCAGGATCATCTCAAAACTGCCAAGCAACGAGTGAAATAACAGGCGCCGCTTAAAACACTTTCGTTAAATTAAACATATTCCGTGTTAAGGAATATGTTTAATAATTTGCGGACCGATTATTTTTGTTAGCCAAACAGGCATTAACTTCCATAAAAAAATAACCAATTTATATTTTGGATTATCCGGATTTAACTCAGGTTTTGTTTCCCCTTCAGGCAATACGTAATACCAGTGGTGAGCATAAGCAATTGCCCCCCATTGCTTTTTAAACTTATAAGTACCTGCCCCCAGTGTTGACCTACCGAAATCGAAATATTGATATTTTTCGCTGATGGCGAAAGACAGTATTTGTCGATACATCCACATGTTCGCATTTTTTGCGTTAGCACTCTGGACGGTTGATGCCCAGGGAATTTCCAAAATATTGTTGCTGCCTACTAAAAATCCAGTCGATACGGGTTTGTTATCCATATAGACCACAATCAGCGTAGATTTTATTTTTTCTTCGTTAAGGATATTGGCAAACCAGGTTTTGCTATATACGGGTGTGCCGAGGTCCCGCATATTGCGCGCAAAAACCTTGTAGAAATCATCGAGTAATTCCAGTTTTCCAAATTTCACATGGGGAGAATAACTTTCGGCCTTTTTATACTGAGCGCGTATTTTTGCACCCAGATTTTTTTCCAGATCGTCGTTGCTGGACGGTAATGCCAAGACCATGGATACTTTTTTGTCCAGTGAGTTATTTGCCAGGCCGGATTGCATGGTGCGAATTTCTATATGGGATAAGCCTTCCTCTGCGCGAATATCTTGTGCTAATTGAATTAGCTTTTGCGCAATATCAAAGTAATCGCTAACCACACCACCGTAATTAACATAGGGAATTGAAATGGCAAATTTTCCAAATAGTTTGCTGGAAAAAAAGGTTAGAGGTAATCCGCCGATAATATTTCCCCGTTCATCTTCAGCAATAAGAATACGGGTGCTATGCCCAAAGCTTTTTTTAATTAAGCTAAACCAAGTACTTTGGTGATAGCCAGATGCACTATGTTGTTGGATAAAGTTATCCCAGCGTGACAATTGGTCATCTGTAAGAAATCTATGGGAAAAGTCTTTGCCCCACAGCTTATGTTCATCAATAAGACTGAAAGGTGGTTTTGGTGTGGCGAGAGAATTATCAGATTCAACTTTAGAATTATTGGTTCGTGTTTCGAGTTGTTTGATCTGCGCTTCTATAGTTTTAATATTGGCGGAGACTGCCTGCATTTGTGTCAGTAAAGCTTCATATTCTGCGGAGTCTTTTTTAATTGTCTTAAACTGGCGAGAGGTTTCACCCTTAAGATTTTTGGCAAGTTTTAATTGTGTATAAAGTGCGTGCAGATCATCAGCCATAATATTTTCTGGATTAAATAAGAAGTGTATTTATTTCAGTTTACTTCTCATGGCTTCGAACCAGGATGCATAGCGCACAAAACGATCGAGGCTGTTAGGAAAACTGTGTCGCCTAATATTATAGGGATCGTTTTTTATAAAATCATAACTGGTATTACCGGGCGTAGCACTCACCGCTGCAGCATATCCCAGTTCTTTCAGCAAGGGAGCATGGTTAATGGAGTAATCCGATACGGTGCCAGAAGGATAACAAAATATATTAGAAGGTGATTGCAACTCTTCTTCCAATCTTGTTTTGGCCCGAATTAATTCCTCATTCACTTCTTCGAGCGAAAGCGAATTAAAAACTCTATGTGAACACGCGTGGGAGCCCACTTTCAAACCTTGTTTTTCATAAACGCGCAAATCATCCCATTTTGCTGCTACATAAGGTGCTGGAATTTTTGCTGGCAGGCTAACATCCAGCTTTTCAGTGATTTCATCCATCAATGATGTGAAGTCTGATTGCCGTAGGTATTTCATGTATCTCACCAAAGCTCTGCGACTAGCAATTTTTTCAGCCGGGCTTGAAAGATTGAAATTAAATTCCTGATTATTGTGGGTGAATCCCAGTGTAGTAATTTTGGTTTTGTTGATGAGATAAATTAATTTGTAATCCCAGGGCCAGTTTAAATTATCAACAAAGTCTACCAGCACATAGAGTGTTGGCTTTGCATTATGTTTGAGCAGAATAGGTACTAGCTCGGTGAGCTGATCTTCAAATCCGTCATCAATGGTAAAACAAAGTGTAGGACGTTGGGCTTTGATGCCATTGAGCGCGTCACTCCATATCTCATCAATAGATGCGAATACGAAACCGTGCTGCTTTGCGTAGGTCAAGCATTCATCCAGAAGTTGCGGATCTAGCCCCTGATAATTGCTCTCTTTGGAAAGAGGGCGATGAATCATAAATATAGTAACGTAATGGCCTATTAAATGATTGGCCATAAAAGTAAGCGGTTTGAATTCAACGGCTTTTTTAATTATTTTATCCATTGTTAATTCCATAATCGGAACTCATTGTTAAAGCCAGCCCGATAAACGAGCGCCTAAAAGGCGTGGGCTACTGCTAACTTCTTCGTGTAAGCCTATTCGCGTCAGCTCATGGGCTGTGCAGGTGGTTGCGTTATTTATTCCCCGCTTGGTGGTAACGGCAGCTTTATAACTACTCTTGACTAAGTGTAATGCCGCTTGGTTGTAATCGCCATTTGGGAAGCAAAACAAATCTGCCGGTGCCGCGAGCTTCTGCTCTAAAATTTTTTTGCTATTTTCGATTTCATATTGCATCTGTTGGGCATTCAAATCAACAGATAGGCGCATATGGTTGCATGTATGTGAGCCAATTACTACTAAGCCCGAGGCGTGCATTGCGTTTAACTGTTCCCAGCTCATGAGTGCATTGGGGAGCTGTCCCGCCAACAGATCTGCGCTACGAATATCGCGAAGTGCTGAAAAAATAACCTCGTCTGAAAAAGCTTTTAATTGGTGGATATAGGCAGCGGCATATTCTCTATCTATACCACCTGAAGTCACGCCAGCTAATTGCGAACTGACCTTTGCAAAAACGGGATGACGATTTAATTCCTCGCTGAATCCATTCAAGAGAAGTGCCAGTATGCTATTGGGCCAGAACTGAAAATCTGTGCCTATTTTCTCTGCCACCGCAAATAAAGTGGCCGGAGTATTGGTAGATTTTAACAGCGGTAGTGCGTATTCAAAGTTATCTGCCCAACCATCATCAAAGGTTACGGCGCAGGCTTTTTGCGGCAAAGGCTGCCCTTGCTGTTTGAGGTTTACCCAGTCGCTGAGTGAAATGACATCGAAATGACGTTTTATTTCGTTCAGGTGCATGGCGAAAGTATCCGGGGTAACGATCATGCCCGGCTCTTCGAGACTAAAACGTTTGTCTTCCTTTGGCAGAATTCGGTGATACATCAAGACCCACAATTTTGGATCTGAATGGCGGCTTCTATGCGGACCGAATCGATCTGCAACACTTGCCGCGACACCTTTGAGTAATGGTTTTAGTTTGACTGCCATTTTTACCTATCCCAAAAATTGTTTTACATACTGCTTTAACTCAAATATTGCGGGCTTCAAATCGCCAAGTCGGTTAACTTCATGACGCGTATGCAAAAAATCCGGAATGCAAAAGTGTAGCAGGCGTAATAGTTTTTGACGTTTAGTGTAATTCGACTTGAGATAGATATATAAGCTGTCCAGATCGCCAAGTAGCCAGCGCAATCGTTGGCCGACTTTATAGCTTGCGGGAGCGCAAAGGCCAAGGCCAAGTTCGTTGCTAACCATAAGTGCCGGGAAATCTATACCTGAATCAATGGCAAGCTGCAAAGATCCCCAAAAACGCGTATTTACTTCCATCAAATAAGGCGTACCGTTCTGCGCAATTCGGAACTCAACCATGGCCACACCATGCCAGTTTGCCCCAGCTAATAATTTTTTAGCAGCTTCTTGTAAATTTGCGTTTGTTTCATCACTTTCACTTAAAACACTCACGCCACCCTGGGGCGGCTTTTCACGCAAACGTTTGTGCGCAAAAAAAACAATAGGCTTGCCATGCTGAAATAAACAAAATACACCAGCACCTGTACCAGGAATAAATTCCTGAATCATGAGCGGCGATGTTTTCAGGTAGGGAGATTGTGACAGCGCTTTTTCAAGTTCAGCTTGATTATGCAAAATGCTAACGGTCGTGCTGATCCAGCTATTGTTTGCGTAGATCTTCGATAAACAGGGTTTGATAACGCAAGGAAAAACAATATTCTTAGCATCCACTGCATTCCAGTTGGCAAACCATTCTGATTTTGGAACTGGCATATTTAATTGCTGTGCAAGTTTGACCAGGTTTCCTTTGTCAGCAATTTGCATCACATTCTCGTAGGATGTAAACGCCAGGCGAACCTTGGGTAGGCGCGACTCATTCATCAGTAGCAGCTGGCTGGTCACTTCTGTGACGGGCAGTACGAGTACAAACTCGATTGCGTTCGTTAATGCTTCTAGCCAGGAAATGTAGGCTTCTGGTGCTTCTATGGGATTTGGGCTTACAAAATATTCAGACGAAAATGCTGAGCAGCCCGCCAATGCCTGGGGTGTCGAATCTGCGGTACTGATTTTTAGGTCTGGAAGTTTACCTAGTGAGCGGGTTACGGCTAGTGCGCTGCGTTGTCCGGCATCAAGAACTAAAATGTGGTGGGTCATATTCCCTACTTGGTTGGTTCTTGGAATGGGCTGTAGGCGTGCAATAATAGCTGATAGAGCTTCATCTGCGTACTAGTTTTCAGTCTTCACCGAAGCTTGCCGAGCAGAAAAAATCGCGTGATTTTTGCAAATCCCTATCTCTAAACAGCAGCAAAATTCAGTTAGAATGCGAAGCTGTTCCGCGCGCCTCCATAAATTGCGGTCCAGGTGGCAATACGATTTAAGCGAGGGGTAGCGGTTACAACAAATAGAGAATTGTGAATGTCTGTGAGTCATAAAAGCATCTTGCACGCGATTGACACTACCGGCCCTGGCGGCGCCGAAACGGTGTTTCTTGATTTGGTTGAAAAGCTGCATGTGGATGGCTATGAAAATTACGCCATTATCAAAGGCCCGGGTTGGGTGGAAGATCAACTAAAGCGCAGACAAATTGATTATTGCATCCTTGAGCCCTACGGTTTTCTGTCCATTCCTTATTATGTTGATCTCTTCAGAATTATTCGCCGACGCAATACCCGGTTGGTTCATGCACACTTGTTAGGTTCTACACTCACTTATTCAATACTAGGCCTCTTGGCTCGTATCCCCGTTATTGCAACCCTTCATGGCCGGGTCGATGTAAACCCCAACGAGCGCTTTGTGGCCATCAAAAACCGTATTATGAAAATGGGCGTAACCAGGCTTGTTGCGGTTAGCCGCGATCTGGCGTCCTATATTGCCGCCCGCAAACTTTTCAGGCAAAAAGACATTCAGGTTATCTATAACGGTATAGAAGAGTTACGTTATGGGAAAAGCACCAGCCAGTCATTGAGGACCAGATTGGGAATTACCGGCGATGCTCTTCTGGTTGGCAGCCTGGGAAATGTGCGTCCCGCCAAAAGTTATGATGTATTGATTAGGGCTGCGGCCGTACTTTTAAAAGACGGTGATTTGAGACGCGAGTTGCATTTTATTGTGGCCGGTCATCAAAAACCTGACTTAATGGCCAAGCTGCAGGAATTAATTCAACAGGTTGGAATCGAGGATAATATACATTTCATCGGCTTTAACGATAATACCGCCGAGTTCCTGGGGCAGGTAGATTACTTCGCGCTGTCGTCGTCTTCGGAGGGATTTTCAATCGCGACCATTGAGGCTATGGCGACTGGTTTACCCGTTGTCGTCACACGGTGTGGTGGTCCCGAAGAAATTATTGAGCATCAAAAGACGGGCTTGTTGGTGGCGGTAAATGACCCCAAAGCCTTGGCAAAAGGTTTGGCAACACTTATCGAAAACAAGCAATTGTCAGATGAACTGGCTGGTGCCGGAAGAAAACATGTAGAATCGGTTTTTTCCTTTGCCGCAATGCTAGACACCTACAAAAAGGCATATACGAACATTTTGGGTAAATAGAGTGGTTAATCGGTGATAGGTAACTTGATATTTTAGCTGTTTGCCAACTTTCATTTTATTAGGTACAGGGGTGTTCTGGTGTCGTTTCAAATTTATGTAAAAAATCGCTTTGGATCGCGAAGGGGCTTAATGCACTCTGCCATCGCAGAGGCAAAGCATTTGTTTGGTGTTTACAAAAAATGCGAACAAGTTGAATTACATAATATTAAACGTCTGATTTTTATCTGTTCAGGAAATATTTGCCGTAGCCCACTGGGAGAGGCTTTTGCAAAATCACATGGCGTTGCCGCCGAATCATTCGGGCTTGATACTCGCGGTGGAGATCCAGCTGATCCCCGTGCTGTAAAATATGCCGCTGAGCACATGATTGATTTAAATACCCACAGAACCAGGCACATACAAGAGTATGTCCCTGTGGAAGGGGATCTTCTCATCGGAATGGAACCCACGCATGTCAAAAAATTGCAATCCCTTTATCTCGATCAGGTTCCAGTGACTTTAGCTGGTTTATGGCTGGAAAATCCCGTCGTCTATTTACATGATCCCTATAACACTAATAGTGATTTTTTTAATTCCTGCTCTTCGCTGGTAAAACAATCTGCAAAGGCTCTGGCTGCAAAAATTAAATAGATTGCCTATGAAAAAAAATTTGCCGCAGATTGAAGATTTATACGCATTTAAATTTGGGGCATTGTGGGCTTGTTTTAAAGGTCAGCATTTTTCCTTCATAATGATTTGCTGCTATTTATTTTTCGAGTTTGTTAGGCCGCAAGCAATCATTCCCTCCATCAATATATTGCCCTATGCACAGATTTTTTTGTTGGGCTCCATGGCGGGCGCCTTTATGGACCCCAGTGTGAAATGGGTATCCTCAGCGGCAAATAAGCTAATAATCCTCTTCTTTGCAACAATCCTTATTTCCATTTTCTTTGCTTTGTATCCTGCTATTTCCAAAAAGCATTTTATGGATTTTTTTGGATGGTTTTTAATTTACTTTCTCATTATCAATATAGTTAATACCAAAGAACGATTTTATATTTTCTTGACTATATATGTTTTTGCGGCAGCAAAAATTGCCATAGGTACTACCAAGGCCTGGGTGATGCGCGGGTTCACTTTTCAAGGTTGGGGTTTGATGGGCCCAGAGGGCTACTTTCAAAATTCCGGTGAGCTGGCCATTTTGATGCTCATGATCTATCCACTTGCTTTTTTTCTCTATCACTGCTTAAAAACAAAAATAGCATCTTGGGAAAAATGGATGCTTATTGTTTTTTGGGTTACTCCGATCATGACCATTCTTGGGGCCAGTAGTCGAGGTGCGCAAATCGCCCTTGTCTGTGAGCTGCTTATAATATTTAGAAAAAGTGTGGTTCGGCCTAAAGCTTTTATCGGTGTAGCCTTAC
>CBHTVU010000062.1:0-18715 GCA_966096785.1 uncultured Gammaproteobacteria bacterium
GCAACGTCAGCATTTTCGCCGTCGTTTAACGCGTAGTAGTAACCGGCGATACCTTGCATGTTGTCAAATTCGCCTACCATATTGGTGACTAGATCTGATTTGCACAAATGGCCCGCGCGCTCAGCGAGTTTTTCGTCGGCTTTTAAGTGTGAGGCGACATATTTCGCTAATTTCGCAACGCGTTCTGTTTTATCGTAAACCGTGCCGAGTTGTGCTTGGAAAACGATAGTCTTTAAACGTTCGCGCAATGATTCAAGTGAAATCTTCTTATCTGTTTCAAAAAAGAAAGCCGCATCAGATAGGCGCGGACGAATGACGCGCTCGTTACCGTCGATGATTTGTGCCGGATCTTTACTAGTAATATTTGCCACGGTAATAAAGTTAGGCATTAATTTGCCATTTGCATCAACCACGTGGAAATACTTTTGATGTTCCTTCATGGAAGCAATTAAGGCTTCTGATGGAACGGCAAGGAAGCGGTCTTCAAATTTTCCGGTCAAAGCATTTGGCCATTCAACCAATGCAGTGACTTCGTCAAGCAAATCTGGATCAATGACTGCAGTGCCGCCAATTTTTTTAGCTTCGGCGTTTACTTGTTCTTGAATTAAAGTTTTACGCTCGTTTATATCCGCCAATACGAAGCCGGTATTTCTTAGCGTATGTGCGTAATCGCTAGCTTGAGCCAATTCAATTGCATTGTTGTAATGAAATCGATGACCGCGCGTGGTGCGGCCAGCTTGCAAACCAAGTACGCTTGCATTAACAACATCGGCACCGTAAAGCATCACCAACCAATGCACAGGGCGAACAAATTCAGTGCGTTTTGCGCCCCATTTCATACGCTTTGCGATAGGAAGTTTTACAAAAGCGTTATCAACAATGGCTTCCAGCAAATCTACTGTTTTTTTGCCTTGTTGAGAAATGCGAGCAACTAATTTTTCAACTTTTCCATCGCTCTCTGCTTTTAGTTCAGAAGCTGCGATGCCATTTTTTTCCGCGAATGCTACAGCAGCTTTGGTTGGTTTACCTTCTGCATCAAATGCGATAGCTGCCGGTGGACCCCAAACAACTAATTCTTTTGATGCAGTTTGCGCAGCTAGATTTTCTACTAAAACTGCTAGGCGACGTGGTGCAGCAAAAGATTTAACCGCAGAGAAAGAAAGTTCTTCCACATTCAAGCTAGCTTCAATCGTTTCGTGCAATGCAGCGATTAATGTTTTGAGTGCTTTAGGTGGTAGTTCTTCAGTACCAAGCTCTAATAAAAAATCAGTCATTATTTTTCCTCCGCTGAAGCAGCTAACAACTCTGCACGCAGTGCTTCTGGCGCGAGTGGGAATCCAAGTTCTTTGCGCTTATCATAATAAGCTTGTGCGACCGCGCGTGATAATGTGCGCACACGTAAAATAAAACGTTGACGTTCGGTAACGGAAATTGCATGGCGTGCGTCGAGTAAATTGAATGCATGAGATGCTTTCATGACTAATTCATACGCGGGTAGTGGTAGATTCTTTGCCATCAAACGTTGACTTTCTTTTTCGTAAAAATCAAACGCGTTGAATAAAAATTCAGTGTCGGCTTCTTCAAAGTTGTAAGTCGATTGCTCCACTTCGTTTTGATGGAATACATCGCCGTAAGTAACCTTGTCGCCATTGGGGTTTACTGTCCATACCAAATCAAAAATTGAATCCACGCCTTGCAGGTACATGGCGATACGTTCGATACCGTAGGTAATTTCGCCAGTCACAGGGAAGCATTCCAGGCCACCTACTTGTTGGAAGTAGGTGAACTGAGTTACTTCCATACCGTTGAGCCAAACTTCCCAGCCTAGACCCCAGGCACCAAGTGTTGGTGACTCCCAGTTATCTTCCACGAAGCGAATATCGTGCACGAGGGTATCGATTCCCATTTCGCGCAATGAGCCTAAATACAAATCCTGGATATTGTCGGGAGAAGGTTTTAGCGCCACCTGAAATTGGTAGTAATGTTGCAAACGATTTGGGTTTTCGCCATAACGACCGTCTTTTGGGCGGCGACATGGTTGAACATAAGCTGTGTTCCAGGTTTCAGGGCCAATAGCCCGAAGAAATGTTGCGGGGTGAAATGTGCCAGCGCCCACTTCCAGATCCAGTGGTTGCAAAATCACGCAGCCTTGACGCGCCCAATATTCCTGCAAAGCTAAAATCAGTCCTTGAAAGGTACTTACATCGGGTTTTTTACTTTCTGTTGCTTGTTTATTGTCAGACACGGCAAGACTGCCTCCGAAAGTTGAAGAACTGTAGTGTTGTCGGTCAAACCGCTACAGATAATAAAGTGCGGCGATTATAGCGGTAGATGCTGGTGAATGGCAGGGTTAAGCGTATTTCCCGTGGGAATCAACAAGGGAGTCGCTTTGATAATTTATTCGGTGCAAAGCAGACCAAGGTTTGATTTAAGTCAAACACAACCAGCCTGTTCAGGGGCAATCTATTAATGAGGCCACATTAGTAGTGGTAATGAAATGGAGAATGGTTATGTTTGTATCAGGTGTGGTTGCTACAGCGGCTCTGGTGGGAATTATGGTGGCATTATTCATCGCAGGAATAGTTCTGGCGTATGTTGATTCGCATGTTAACAAGCAGCGTCGTCATTAAAGGAGATGTTATTTTTTTGCCTGCGTAAACCTTGTTAAAAAAATGGAAACGACTTCCCGACGCGATTTACCTTATCGGCTATAGGTATTTCTTGCGCAAGCTTCCCAGGTAAACGTTTTTGCCCATTCCAATGCATTTTCCCCAAATTCTTTGACTTTTTGCGGATTCGCTAATAAATGCTGTAGCGTTTTTGCTACAGCTTGTGGAGTATGTTCTTCAATCAGGCAACCGGTTTTATTCTGAATAACAACTTCGGGTACGCCACCCATGGGCGATGCAATACTCGGAAGCGATTGCGCTGCAGCTTCAAGATAAACCAAACCAAAGCCTTCTACTTTTTTGGGATGATGTTCTGCCAACATCGAATATAGCCACGCAACCTGGTAAAGATCCCGAATATCCTCAGCGGGAATTCCCCCTGCAAAAATAACCGGCACACCGCATTTTTCTGCCAGCTCGTGCAACTCTTCCATATAAAGTTTATTAAGACATTCACCTACAATCACGTAAGTAATTTGATTTTTATCTTCAGCTGACAACAGGGCCAGGGCCTGCAGCATTCGCCTGTGTCCTTTGCGTTCGTCAATTCGTGAAACAGTAAGTAATATTTTTCGGTTTGCATCTATGTTGTATTTTTTCAACACTACTTGCGGCCTTTCCGATTTCTCGAACCACCAGGAATTAACGCCTAGCAAAGTGACGATTAAATTCTCGTCTTCAATGTATGGATGTTGTGATTTCGCAAGCTGAGCGGTAAATATACTGTTCGCCACAATATAATCCGCGTGCTTTAAGGTATCTGTGGCGCGTAGCAGTCGAGTGACTTTCGAAGTAGCGAACCCAAAAATATCTGTACCGTGGACTGTGGCTATAAAAGGTATTTTTTTAAAGGGCTGAATTAAATGCAAGGCCACCACAAAAGACCACTCGGCGGCGTGAATAATGTCAAATTCATCGGGGTCTATGGTTGCAACTTCCGCTATAACACGGGGCATTAATGAGGTCTTGTACAATCCGCCGGAGAAGCGGCGAATTTTATACGGACGTTGATTATCTTCCTTACTATTATCTTTTCCGTAGTCGGGAGCTACAACCGTTACCTTGTGTCCCAAGGCGCTCGCGGCCAGAGCTATTTCGGCACAGTAGGTGGCAATTCCGCCACGAAAAGGAAGAAATTCGTGCGTCAAAAGTAGTATACGTTTTGCTGACTTTGCCATCATGGCTTCTCTTTACGAAATTGCATTATGCACAATCGATACTGGTGCGCATTTCAATGGAAATACCTGTTTTGTTCTCGCGATTTGGTCGCAAAAATAAAAATAGCACCCCGGATTCAAATTTATAAAACCTCAAATATTTTAGCTGTAAATAGCCACTCAAACGGCCTGAGGCTGAATGTTTAACAGACATTACTAAAAACACTGTAAAAAAAGAGTTGCCTACTGTTAGCCTAGACGATTAAACAAAAATTAATGATTAAGCACCTCAATAAGCATCAGTATTCTGGATGAAGATTAAGGCGTCAAGTCCTTAAGTGGAAATGCAAGATGTCGGCCAATATTTAGGGTAAAAATATGCGTGGAATGAGTCGTTCCGAACCTGTAGTAAAAAAACATGGCGAGCAATTAAAAGTAAATTTGAAGGAAACGGTTCAATACCTATGGCCCTATTTATGGGATTTTAAAGGCCGGGTAATTCTTGCTGTACTGGCGTTGATAGGAGCGAAGTTGGCAACCCTCCTAATGCCGTGGGCATTAAAACATGTCATTGATGGCGTTGACCCTAATGTTCGGCCAGAGATTTATCTGCCCCTAACCTTTCTAATCTTTTACGGCGTGTTGCGCTTCGGTAGCGTTTTTTTAGGTGAGATACGCGATGCGCTTTTTGGACGCGTCACCGAACGCGCTATGCGTAAAGTAGGCTTGCGTGTTTTTAAGCATTTGCACTCACTGGAATTGGCTTTTCACTTGGACCGGGCTACTGGAGGAATTAGTCGGGATATTGAGCGCGGCACCAACGGCATCAGCTTTTTAATGCGCTTTCTAATGTTCAATATTGTTCCCACTTTGGTTGAGATCTTTTCTGTAGCTATTATTTTCGCGGTGGCCTTTTCCTACTGGTACGCGATTATCACGCTCGTCGCTGTAATTATTTATATCACCTTTACGATTATTACAACGGAATGGCGCAATCGCTTTGTGCGCGAGGCAAATCAAGCTGATTCGTCTACCAATACACGCGCTATCGACAGTTTGTTAAATTATGAAACGGTTAAATATTTTAATAACGAAAAATACGAAGCCGATACCTATGATAAATTTCTTGCTGATTGGGAAACGGCAAAATTAAAAAATCGCATGTCATTGCTGACTTTAAACTCCGGTCAGGCCTTTATTATTGCGGGTGCTATGACGGTAATGATGATTATGGCGGCCCAGAGTGTGATTCACAAAGAAATGACCATAGGCGATTTGGCAATGATCAATGCCTACATGATTCAGCTATTTATTCCACTTAATTTTTTAGGTTTTGTTTATCGCGAAATTCGTCGCTCATTAACCGATATCGAAAATATGTTGGCGCTTCTTAAGCGCAACGCAAAAATTGTGGATATTGCTAAAGCACCAGATTTGAGTGTCAGTAAAGGCGAGATTGTTTGGCGGGACGTTGAATTTGCATACAATGCTGACAGGAAAATTTTGCAAAAGCTTAACTTAACAATTAGCGCGGGTAGCCGAGTCGCGATTGTGGGTCCCTCGGGTGCGGGTAAAAGCACCATTGCTCGTCTGTTGTATCGCTTTTACGATATTGATAGGGGTAGCATCACTATAGATGGTCAAAATATTCAGCATGTTAATCAGGAATCCCTGCGGCGTGCTATAGCAATAGTTCCGCAAGATACCGTGCTGTTTAATACCAGCATCCGCGAAAATATCGCTTATGGAAATACAACAGCCAGTGATGCTGAAATTGATCGTGCAATAAAAATGGCGCATTTGGAAAAGTTTATTGCGAGCTTACCGCAAGGTGATAAAACACTGGTAGGCGAGCGCGGGCTTAAGGTGTCAGGTGGTGAGAAACAGCGCATAGCTATTGCTCGAGTGCTTTTAAAAAATTCACCTATTTTAATTTTTGATGAAGCTACTTCCGCGCTCGATTCACATTCCGAAGCGGCGATTGTAGATGCAATGCGTGAGGTTGCGGAGGGCAGGACGACAGTGGTTGTTGCGCATCGTCTTTCAACGATTGTCGATGCGGATAAAATTATCGTGCTTGATAATGGGGTTGTGGTAGAAGAAGGCAGCCATAACCATTTATTGGCACAGCAAGGCAGGTACGCGCAAATGTGGGCTATGCAATTACAGGAAGAAGAGGTAACCAGTTAATTTTTTGAATCGTTCACATAATGATGTCACGCCGATAAAGTTCCAAAATTGCGCATTCGTCTGTTTTTCTTGCACCAGATTATAAATTTAGGTGCAAGAAAATGTCATGTTATTGTTCTAGGTATTCATTAAGCATAGGGATATTGCCCTCTTTTCTCTCAGTATCATCGTCCATGCGAAGTCTTTGCTAATTGGCACGAGTTTCGCTATTCCGTGATTAAGTCATTGTGTAATTCCTATTCTTGCAACCGCGGCGTAAAAAATCCTAAAGGATTTGCTTGCTAAAGGTATTGGCCGCGAGCAAGGGTCACTTATGGGCGGAACTATGTTGAACTCTCTAGGAAAGATCAATCTGGATTATGGAAAGTTCGGGTTTAGAAAATACCGTGGAATTTTAATGTCGGTAGCTTTATTTATTTTTCTAGATGCTTCCGTAATGATTTTGAATTTCTACGTATCCTTTGAAATTTCGGAGGATGCTGTAGGAATAAATCTCGCAGGACGGCAACGTATGCTGAGCCAGCGCATGGCTAAAGCGCTTTATGCATTAGATAGCGAGCCGCAAGCGTCAAAAGAATTTAGTAGCGCCGTTCAGGAATTAAATAACAGTAAAAGCCTTTTCGATGAAACCCTTACTGCATTCACACGCGGTGGTGAGGTGCATGGTGCCAATAAGGAACTGGTTATGCTGCCGCTCGTAAGTTCCGCTGCAGCTCAAGGCACTTTAAGGACTGCTGCCGAGTTATGGTTACCCTATAAACTAAGTGTAGATAGTCTACTCGCTGATATTAAAAATAATGGCGACTATGAGGATAACTTAAAGCGAGCTTTGAACCAGGCAAAAACAAAAAACCTGTTGCTGCTTACGCACATGAATGACTTAACAACCAATCTTGAAAATGTTGCCTCATCCAAAGCAACACGACTGCGTATTATTCAAACCGTGGGCATTAGTCTCGCTATTATTAATTTTCTTTTTATTATGTTGCATTTTTTACGGCAGTTGCGCGATAGCGATGTGGTATTAGAACATGCGCGTAATGAGACAACAGAAATTTTACAAACGGTGAATGAGGGTCTTTTTCTGGTCGATAAAAATATGACGATCGGTAACCAACATTCCACATGTCTGATTGATATATTGGGTGTTCCCGATATTGCAGGAAAAAACTTTCAACAATTACTGGGCAATATTATTAGTGAAAAAGATGCCGAAACTGCCCGTGGTTTTATTGAGCTTTTGTTTGATAAAAAAATCAAAGAAAAATTGATTGGTGATTTGAATCCTCTTAACCTGGTGGAAGTCAATATCGAGCAGCTAAACGGCGGATTTCTAACTAAATATTTACAATTTAGTTTTGCCCGGGCGCAGCAAAATGGTGTTATCTCGCATGTGCTGGTAACCGTACAAGATATTACCGAAAAAGTTCAACTGGAAAGAGCTTTGATCGAAAGCCGAAAAACCAGTGAATCACAAATTGAATTATTAACCAGTTTATTGCACACACATCCCTCGCTACTGCAGGAATTCATCAACAATAGTTACAGTTGCTATAACAGAATTAATAACGTGTTGCGCCAACCTGCTAAAACTATAACGTCCATCAGAGAAAAAGTGGCCGATATTTTTCGAGAAATACACAACTTTAAAGGTGAAGCTGCATCTTTAAGATTGGAATATTTTGAAAATCAAGCGCACTCCATTGAAAACACCCTGGAAGACCTCCGTGGCAAGCGAGATATTAGTGGCAATGACTTTCTTCCGTTAACAGTTCAGTTAGAAAGTCTTATTGGTTACACGCAACAGGTGCAGCAGCTTACTGAAAAGTTAGCGCTCTTCGGTACTCAGGCTGCCAAGATCTCTGCTCCCTCGTCAGAAAAGAAAATTCTTGGCAATCGGCAACAAGATGGCTGGATGCATTTGGGTGATTTTGTTCAAAACATTGCAGAGCGCAACGGCAAGCGAGTGAAATTCGTCGCAAGT
The DNA here is from genome assembly GCA_966096785.1 of uncultured Gammaproteobacteria bacterium. GTDB lineage: Bacteria > Pseudomonadota > Gammaproteobacteria > Pseudomonadales > Cellvibrionaceae > Cellvibrio. The sequence goes on from CBHTVU010000062.1 coordinate 8,001, forward strand.
GGTTTACGCGATATTGAATTGGATAGTGCATACGCGCAGCAAGTGAAAGAAATTTGCATACAACTTTTGCGAAACGCAGTCGTGCATGGTATTGAGAGTCCTGATGATCGTGAGCTGAGTCAGAAGACGATTGAAGGCAGAATAGATTTACGCCTGGCAAAACTTTCTGATGAAGAAATGGAAATCACTGTTATGGATGATGGCAAAGGTCTTGATTACGATGCAATTCGTGAACAGGCTATTAGATCAGGCCGATGGACTGAAAATGAAATTGAATCCTGGGGAAATAAACATTTGTTAGCGCTTATTTTTCAAGAAGGTTTTTCAACTGCGATGGAGGTTTCGAAAGATGCAGGTCGCGGTGTTGGAATGGAAGCTGTCATGAATCATGTGCTTGAGCACCGTGGAAAAATTACCGTATCCAGTCGTTCCGGTCGCCACTGTCGCTTTGTTATTACACTGCCCATTATTCACGAGCGTGCGGTGGCGGCGTAATATTTGTAAATGGAGAAGACGAGATGTTATCACTGATGATTGTGGATGACTCGAATATCATTCGCCGTAAAATAGAGCGCTGTAATGATTCCGAAAAATTTAATGTGGTTGCCTCAGCAGAAAATGGCATTGCAGCCTTAGAAATTTTTAAAAAAGTTAGGCCACAAGTTGTCACCATGGATTTAACCATGCCGGAAATGGATGGTATTGCGTGCATCCAGCAATTGGTCGCTATTGATCCAGAGGTGAATATTTTAGTCATTTCAGCTTTGTCAGATAAAGCTACAGGTATAGAAGCATTGAAGAAAGGTGCGCGTGGATTTTTATGCAAACCTTTTACTGAAACGCAATTGTTAGAAGCTTTAATTGAATTGACCGAGGAATAAATGTCAGAGCAAACCTTGCAAGTATTCATAGACGGTGTGGTTCGATTTTTTGAACACACTAATGATAAGAATGTAAAAGTGGGAACGCCGTATCTGGTCGAAAATGAAACGCCAGCAGCTTATGATGTAACGGGTATTATAGGTATTTCAGGCCCTTACCGTGGTTGCGTATATTTCACCGCACCGCGCATTCTGCTTAAGCATCTACTACTGAGTATTGGCGAAACTGAAACAACAAATGAATATTTATTCGATTTGGTTGGCGAAGTTGCTAATACTATTTCCGGTAATGCGCGATCCAGTTTTGGCCACGAATTTATGATTTCGGTGCCCGCTATGATTGAGGGGGCTCCTGATAATATTCACCTTCCACTAAAAATGCGCTCTTATGTTATCCCCATTTATTGGAAGGCTTATCATGCGGCGGTAGTGATTTGTCTGGATAGTCACTAGCGGCTCAACGAACTTCTATCTATTAATAACCATCATTATTTTGCAAAAGTAGCTATAAATAGTTGTTCAACTTTCTCACGTGCCCATGGCGTCTTACGTAAAAATTTTAGACTGGATTTAACGCTGGGTTCGGATTGAAAGCAACGAATATTAATTCGCCTGCCGAGCTCCTCCCATCCGTAATGTTCTGAAAGTTGAATAACAATTTTTTCCAGAGTCATGCTGTGCAGTGGGTTTTGGTCTTGTGAGTTATTCATAAGAGTTTATTAAGGTTTCGTAACAGTGATAGGTGCTGCGGGCGCTTGGCATTTATTGGCTTGGCCAATACCTTTTAGGTAGGCACGACGAATTCCGCCGGCACTGATTGCGGCAGCGACAGCTTTTGATTTGCGCTCGGCGCCGGATAGTTTTCGCACCCAGTTGCGAAATGGAACTACAGCTTCAGTATTTTTGCGTATAGCCGAAACGGATTCAGAGACAAGGCTGCGTGCAACAAGCCCTTCATCCTCTTTAGTGACCTGAGTATCGAGATCAGCGCCCAAGACTTCATTCAATTCGTTAATTTCTTTTGCTAAATTTTCACAGCTCGTATCCGCTGGTGGCGCGTAGGGATTTTTTAGCGCGCTACGTAACGCCGAAGGAACACTGGTCTTAATTAAATTCAAATCGGTTAGGGGGGTAGTCACTGCTGCTTCGAGTTTTTGTGAAGCCTCATTGTTAAGGGTGTTATCACCTTTATGGGAAGCGCAGGCGCTAGTGAGCAAAATTATTGCAAACATAATCGTAAATTTCATAGTAGTTAATTCCTTGTTGATTGTTATATGAGGCGATACTTGCACACGTTAACAATCGCATATGATGCCATTTGAGCCGTAAAATCTACAGCGCTTTGTCATTTATGTAGTTCATATTGCGAATCCACAACTGACATCCGGCAATGCCTACAACCCCCGCGAGCATAAGTGCAGAGAAGGGTATTGCGTTGCCGGTATAGGTGACCGCGAGTATCGGGCCAGCCAAGGCACCACATGCGTAACGTAATGTACCTGTAACCGCACTTGCCGTGCCTGAGTGGTCAGGAAATTTTAATACCATCATAGAATCGGTGTTAGTACTGATCATAGTAAGGCAACCCATAAGCGGAGCCAGTGTTGCAATCGTAAATACAATATTTAATTTAAAAATATTTACCGTGCACAACAGTAATGCTAAAACGATTGCTAGCAATAAAGCGGAGCGCACCATGTAGGGCGAACCATAACGCGTGACGTAACGACTATTAATAAAGCTGGATAGCATTAATAAAAGAATATTAATGGCAAATAAAATACTGAACATTTGTTCAGTGACGCCAAAATATTTTATGTATACAAACGGTATCGCCGTGAGATAGCAGAAAAAGCTAAATGATGAAAACATAACGGTCGCAATTAAGGGGCGAACATCCTTACGTGCGAAGACAGTTTTATAGCTTGCTAAAAAGCTGATTGAGTTCTTCTCCGGATTGACTCGGGCTGGTTCGGGTAAATATTTCCAAATGAAAAAAAGTACCAAAGCTGCGTAACCAAAAATCATAATAAAAATGCTACGCCAGCTGCTTATATACAAAATGGCGCTACCTATACTCGGTGCTACCAAAGGTGCCAGCATCATTATCAATGACATATAAGACATTCCTTTTGCCATGTGCTCTTGATAAAGATGACGAATAATCCCCGGCACTACAACCGTTGCAGCAGCACCACAAAATGCCTGAAGCGCACGGCCCGCTAAAAAACTTTCAATGCTGTTTGCCCACGCAAGAAAAAGACTTGCAATAGCAAAACCCGATACGCCAAATATAGCCAGGGGTCTGCGCCCGAATTTATCTGCAAGTGGACCAAACAGCAGCATACCGGCGCCATAAGCAGCTAGAAAAATACTCAGGGATTGTTGCACTGTACCTATATGCGTATTTAAGTCATGCGCGATAACGGGCATGGCAGGCAAATAGGTATCCACCGCAAAGGGAGTGATAGCGACACACGCTGCTAATAAAATAATAAGCCGGAATGACACGGGATTTTGCATTTGGGTCCTCATAAGGACGTTAACCTAAAGCCCAAGGTATTTAGTAACCATAGGTCCTAATTGTCGGTAATCAACATTACTTTATCGATTTTGCGAAAGTTATTGAGCGACAGGAGGTTTTTTTGCAACTGCAAAAATTCTTTCAGCGGGAATACGTAGTTGAGTTAATAAATAATGGGCAAATTCGGGATTGTAGTCTTGTTGCGCTATGGCTTTTTGCATACAAAGCAACCACGCATCACGTTCCGCTTCACCAATACTTAAATGCGAATGATCACGTGGGATATTAATGCTGCCATATTTTTCGTGATAACGTTTTGGTCCTCCCATCCAACCACACAAAAATGAAGCAAGTTTATCGCGTGAACTGGTTAAGTCAGTTTTGTGCATGGCGCGAATAATAGCGGCTTCTGGAAGCTCATCCATAAAGTTATAAAAATCGTCCACTAATTTGCGAATGCCTGCTTCTTCACCTGCCGCTTTAAAAGAGGCATCTGAAAAACCGTAGAGAGGTGTTGCTGTCATGCTTACTCCGTAACAATAATGACGACAGTAAGTGCCGATCATAAGATGCGGTAAGTATAACCCGTGCAGAATATTTAGTTGAGATGGCGTGGTATTACGCAGGTAAAAGTGCTGCCTTTTCCGAGCTCGCTGGTTATTTTTAATTCGCCATCGTGTCGCACAAGCACATGTTTAACAATGGCTAAGCCTAACCCAGTGCCGCCCGTTGCGCTATTGCGGCTGGCATCCACGCGATAAAAACGTTCGGTGAGTCGCGGTAAATGTTTACTGTCAATTCCTGGGCCATTGTCTGTCACTGAAAAATAAACATGATGTTCATCTTTCCATAAGCGCAAATCAATTTGGCCGTGTTCCGGTGTGTATTTAACGGCATTAATCGCAAGATTAGAAAAAGCGCTGTGAAGCTCTTTTTCATTTGCAAGAAGTTTAACGCGTTCCTCGCAATTTAATCGTATCGTTTGGTGCTTATCATTACCCAGGGCTTCCGCTTCATTTTTAATAGAAATAAGTAGCGGTTCCAAATCTATTTCTTTTTGATTGTGCCCAGCTTCCGTGGTTTCCAATTTGGATAGCACAAGTAAATCATTTATCAGCAGCGACATGCGTTTGCCCTGCTGCGAAATTTGCTGCAAGGGCTTTTCCCACATGGGTAAGCTATTGTTGTCGTTAATCGTTTCGATGTAGCCGTTAATTACTGTAAGCGGTGTACGCAGCTCGTGCGATACATTAGCTACGAAATCCTGACGCATTTGTTCGAGTTGATGAATTTGGGTAATGTCGCGAATAACAATGAGACGTTCATTTTGCCCGAAGCGCGTAATTTGCAATTCAAGATGTTTGCTGTCAGTGCGAGGTGATGGAAACTCTAAAGGCGTGCTGTAGTCACCTTCTTCAAAGTAGCGAACAAATTTTGGATGGCGAATAAAATTAATAATCGACAGGCCCTGGTCTTTGGTACGAAAACCAATCATGCGTTGCGCAGCAGGATTCCAAAAATCCAAATGACCGCGCCAATCCAAAATGATAATTCCGTCTTTTAATGCAGAAGTGATTTCCTGAATGCGTTTGATTACTGCTTGCAAATTTTTGGTTTCATTCTGTTGCAGACGTTGCAGGTTATACATATTGTCAAAAATTTCGCCCCACAAACCACTCGATTCCGGTGGCTCGTCGGTGCCGCGTATCAACCATTTGTTGAGGCGATACATTTGATAAAACAACCAGCTGAGATAGAGAAAAAGTCCAGTGAAGAGCAGCCACCACTGTAAGCCGAATATCACTCCATAGCCGACACAAATTACAAAAATAATCAGTAGACGACGCAGCTCAACTTTAAAACCTTGCAGAAACAAATGTGTGGCCTCTTTGGCGTGTACTGAATGTGTTGAGCATTGTAAACCCTACTGCTCAACCCAGTACCTTTCGATAAAAACGGGTTCAGGCCTCTACTTTAGTCGAGAATCTATAGCCAGTACCGCGCACGGTTTGCACCAGATCTTCATGACTATCAATGCTCAGGGCTTTACGCAATCGACGTATATGAACATCCACAGTACGTTCCTCTACATACACATTTCCGCCCCACACGTGATCGAGCAACTGGCCGCGTGTATAGGCACGTTCCTGATGAGTAAGAAAGAATTCCAGCAGGCGATACTCAGTGGGGCCCATATCCACAGATTGATCATGGATGGTAACGCGGTGGCTGGAAGGATCCAAACACAAACCCTGGACAATAATCGGTTGGCCGGAAATTTTTGGATCTGCACGGCGCAAAACTGCTTTTAAGCGCGCCACCATCTCGCGCGGTGAAAAAGGTTTGGTGATGTAATCATCTGCACCCACTTCCAATCCTTGAATTTTATTATCTTCCTCACCTTTAGCGGTGAGCATGATAATGGGTATGTCACTGGTGACTTCGTCGCGCTTCAAGCGCCTCGCTAGTTCTATACCGCTGGTGCCGGGCATCATCCAGTCAAGCAGAATCAAATCGGGCTTTTCATCGACAATGAGTGCATGGGCATCTTGTGCATTACTGGCCTCAATGCAGCTGTACTCAGCCATTTCCAAGGCTACCCGCAACATATCGCGAATAGCAGATTCATCATCAACGATTAAAATTTTGCGTCCAGACATAAATTTCTGCTCTTAAAAATTCACAGGTTTGTGAAATTATTGTTGCAGTCTATTTAATAAAGAGTTTGTTACATATTCGTGACAGAGTAGCGGATTTTTAGAAGTTTATGCGGGGAATGTGGGTAAAAGAAGAGTTAATTTAAAAAAGGGCTTGTCCCATACGGACAAGCCCATAAGAAGGCTATTGAATAGGTTGGGTAACCAGGATGTTATCTACCCGTAAAATGCCGCCAACTGAAGGATCTTTACCATTCGCGTCAAAGACCACACCAAGAAAGGTCACACCGTTACTGTTAAAGCCTGAGTTGGTGAATTGAAACCACAAGGGTGTACTGATGAGGTTCCAATCACCACCTTTCAAGCTTCCCGCTGATATAGGCTGCGAAAAGGTCATGCCGCCACCTTGATCAATGGCGTAGAAGGACACCGTCAAGTGGCCATCATTAACATAGGTTGTTGGAACATAAACGCTGGCTGACAAGGTGCTGTTGGTTCCGCACAATGCGTAATTTGCATCTGTACCCGCCGCATAACCCCATTTACTCACTATTGACCAATTGATATTGAAAATGGTGTTGGGAACCAGCTGAGTCATTTGAACGCCTATTTCGCCTGCTGTTGACGCTAACTGATCAATCCTGAGATTAAGGGGGTCATAAGTATTGAAGCGCTGTGCCCAGCAGTCTTGAGTAGTTGTAGTTGTTGTGCCTTTTACCCAACGAATGTTATCCAACTGGAAGTGAGCATTTGCCTGGTGTCTCCACTCGGGAGCAATTTGAAACCCACCAAATAGATGTTTGATATCCAAGCCATCGCGGATTAAATCGGCCACTGACAATTCGATAGTTGTCCATTGGTTGAGTGCTGGTACTTTCACAATGCGTTCAGTATTCGTACAAGGCCAGCCGCAATCCAACGCCATCTCTATGTTGCCGTTATCGTCGCTAGTGCTGATGACCTTGATATCAAATATTAATTTGCCTGTGGCGTAAGCACTCATATCCACACCCGCAGCGTCGATGCTGCGCAAGCGTACAGTGCCGTTAAACTCTGGATTGTTGTTGTAACGAACATCCAAAACCTTATTGTGATTTGCATCGGTTGAATCCATTTCACTCAGATTAACGCTGTAGCCTGAACCATTGGTCACTTCCTGATGTATGGATGCATCTGCATTCTGCTCATAAGCAGAAATATTTTGCCACGGAGAACAAGTCGCATCGAAATAAACGCCACCTTCCTGATAAGCGCAACTCAAGGGTAGGGAACTGGATTGCGAAGATGACGAGCTTTTTATGGATGATTTAACTGAGCTGGTTTTAGAGGAACTAGTCTTGGAGGAGCTCGTCTGGGTCACCGAGCTGGAAGCTTTGGAGCTTTTTGAAGATGAAGATTTTACCGAGCTCATTGTCGATGAATTCACGGAGCTTTTTACAACGGATGACACCGCCGAGCTAGTCGCTTTCGATGATTTACTGCTTAGGTTTCCACCTTGGCTGCTGCTCGAACTTTTCGGCGCATGCTTTACCCAGCGAATATTATCCACCTGAAAATGTGCCCCGTCCTGAACGCCCCACGCAGGAAGAATCTGGAACGGAATATTGACCTTGGTAAGATCCAGACCATCGCGAACCATATCAGCAATAGGAAGACTGATTGAAGTCCATTGATTTAATGTTGGAACATTCAAAATATATTCTCCACTTTGGCAGGGATAAATACATTCTAATTTGACCAGCAAAGGAGTGTTGTAAATTCCTCGATCCAATATTCGCACATCAAACTCTAAAGCCCCATTTGCGTAAGCGCTGAGGTCTTCGGTACCTGAACTAGGTATTACATTAAACAACCCGTAAAAATTGGTATTAGATTTGAATTTAACATCAATAATTTTGTTATGGCCCGGCTCATGGCTAGCCAGAATCGACCAGTTCACAAGGTTACCGGCAGTACCGTCGGTGATATCAAAAGCAGTGGTGAGGTCTTTAGAGAATTCCAAGGCGTGTAACCCCGGGAAAGATCCATCTACACAATTTTTAAAAACGCGGCCGGGTAAATCGGCACATGCTTTAGCTTCAGCAAGTGCGGCAGGATTTGAAGCCGGAACGGCGAGAGCAAAGCTCGATAACAGCAGTGAAGCAGATATCCATAAAGTTCGAACTAACATGTTTTATCCTCTTGATAGTTTTTTGAATTGGGGCCTTACGTTATTAAGACACTGGTGGGAATTAGGACCTCCACAACAATTGGAAAAATTTAATTTTATAACTTTGACTAGAACATTTAATCGAATGTATTTTAAAAGTATTTCAGCGCTTTCGACGCTGAAATACTTTTAAAATAGTGAAAGTAAATTTAATTTGGTAGAGGGAATATGTAGAGAGAAGTTGTATTAGGATTTTCCAGACTACTAAGGACTAAGGCAAATAAAGCTTTACCGTCATCGCTTACTGTCATTCTGGTCACAATCTCTCCATCCGCCAATTCTATAGGGGACATAGATGCATCTTGCTGGAACGGTCCTGAAACAGCGCTAATATCGTAACGCTTTATTGTGCGCTTATACTGCTGGTCAGTTGATGCAACATATATGTATTTTCCATTTGGAGTCACGGCACTATTCCAATGGTCCACTATAGGATTCAAACTACCTAAGAAATTAAAGTTGCGATCATACACAGAGTTATCGGCAACCAACCGACTGCCATCGCCACTCATTGAAATATTGTTTGTTCTAAATAGATCAATATTTAATTGTCTAGGGGTAAATACCGACGTGTTGCTATCGTAAGAATAATTGTCCGTGCCCGAGTTAACTCCACCTAATAAAATTCGGCTGTGATCTCGCGATATAAGCATTTCTATCCCCCAAGCTGATGGTGGTTGAAAGCTCTCCTGCGAAGGATAATACATCGCGTATGACCACTGATTCGATTGTAGCAATAACGTTCTGCCGTCATTCAGCGGCGCGATAAGATCATAAGTACCGGTTGCTGGATAAACTTCATTTATTGGCACGGACTTATTAATTGCCAATGTGTCTGGATTTAAATGCACAAAAGTGTTGGGTGTACTAAAACCAGGTTTGCCAATAGAGACTAAAATCTCTTTGCCATCTAAAGTCAAGCTAGCAGTCTGCGCATTTTGTGCCGGGAAAGAATCAGCTACCCAGCCCGATGCAATTAATCGCAAACGCCGTATTTCATTTGCTTCTCTGCCTGAAAGTAAAATCGCACTGCGTTCTGGGTCGAGAGATATTTTATAAAATTTATCGTTAACCTGAAATTTTTGTGATGTATATATCGGTGCCTGTTTGTAAACCAATTCCGCGCTGCTACGCGCAATATTTAATGCATTTTTAATATAGACATTAACACGCTGTTCGCTTGCAAGCGTTGGATAATTAAGATGAATTTCGGTATCGCTGACAACTGTTGCATCTATTTCAGTATTACCTACATTTACTTTTATTGATGATTGCACTCCGAAACTTTTGCCGCGAATGATTATGGGTTCACTTCGTCCTATATAAGCTACGTAAGGTGAAACGTGCTCAACGGTTGCTAGATACACCCCAAGCCCCATGATTATGTTCATATTTTTGTAACGAGTATTGTCTGGTTTTAAAGTTACAATCGCTTCATAAGTACCATTAGCTAATTTTTTGAGTTCATTTTCATCTACCTCTAACTGTAACGTAGAATTGTCAGTAGTATCACCCGAGGAATTTGTGAATTTTAACCATGATGCCCCGGTCACCGCTTGCCAATGAATTAAGGTGCTAAAAGCACTTCCTACATTAGTTTTTACGCTGAGCGATTTTTTAAGTTCCGATGCAACTGTATTGTTGCCTACATAGAAGGATGAACTTGATAATCCCGTTGCGGTTAACGCAGGTTGTAAATTAAGTGCAATTTGAATTGGAATGTTTACTGATTTCACATTTGTATTTGCAACTGAAAAATTCAGATTGGCAGTCAGGTTTCCATTGTTCAATTGCAACAACTGCTCAGCAGATAGTTGTAGTTGAATAGCTTGATCGGCTGAAAGATTGCCTGAATTATTAACTACTGTGAGCCAAGGCTGGTCACTGGTAATTTGCCAGGTTACATTTTTACCTGTCTCTGAGTTGTAGTTGGTTTGCAATGCCAAAGACCAGGTTAGATCCTCAACTTTCGCCTGTTCGTTAAACCCCTTTGTTGTTACTCCTGTGACACTAAATCCAGCTGCGACATCGTAATTAACCGGAATAGTTTTGCGCGTTCGCCCTGCGCCATCAAGTAATAAAATATTTGCGCTGTAATGGCCGTTGGGTAGCGCTTTAGGGGCAATATTTATTGACGAATCAGGTGAATTTAAAACGCCGCTTAGCGACGATGGAACCAACCAGTCTTTAGTTTCATCATTATATTGAATATTAATTTGCCAGTTGGCAGGTGTGGTATCGCTATGTAATTTTAGCGATTGGCTAGCAGGAGCTTGAGTGCCCTCTGTTGTTGTAAAACTCAACGCGTTAGTTTCAGATAGTAAACCGCCTGTCACGTTAAAAGTAACGGGGATATCGACATATTTTATTTGGCTTCCATCCTCCTTACCGGTGACTAAACGAATCGTCGTTGTGTACGTTCCTTTAGTTAAACCTTGAGCATT